>DATMPC010000014.1 GCA_035567895.1 Terriglobales bacterium
TACCCACGTAGAACATTTTGCGGAAGATCCGAAATGGGAGATAGCTCATGATCAGAGGCGCGTCCATGAAGCTTTGATGGTTGGGCGAGAAGATGAAAGATCCATTTTGCGGAACTTGTTCAAGACCAGTGATCCGAATTCGGTAGAGCACCTGGCATAAGTAGCGCGCCAATCGCGCAGCAACAAACCAAAACATAGTGAAAAGCGGTGACGGCGCGAGCGTTTCGCTTACCTCCTTATCACTTGTTTCCGAGGCGAAGACAGACTCCCATCCACTACGTTTGCTGGCAGTTGCTGACGTATCACGGTGTTTAAGCAGCGTGTCTACAAGCTCGCGCACGGAATAAACATTCGCCACCTCTGAATCGTCAGGATGTGCGTTCAGCGCGCTTTCCAGTGCAACGACAAGCTCTACGCGCTCCATAGAGTCGAGCCCAAGGTCAAGTTCCAGGTTATCGCCCGGATGGATATCGCCTTGCTTTTTGCTTGCCGAGCGGATCACGGTCATTGCTTGCTCGTGAGCGGCGAGCCACAACCGATCTTCATCGCTGAACTTGCGCTCGGCGGAGAGCGACTGCGCCTCGCCTGCACCCTTCTCGTTCTGCACGACGCGCTGTCGGATCTGGAAGCGCTTCAGCTTGCGCGTGGTGGTTCGCGGAAGATCCTCCTGCCAAATGTCGTAGCTGAGAATGCGCTTGGTGCTGGGGAGCTTTGCGGAGAGTCCCTCGACGTCGAAGCGAATCACTTCGCGCGCGTTTACCACCTTGCGCTGGCGCAGCGCGTCAAAATTGGGAACGATCACTGCATGCAAACGTTCCGCGATCGGCTCACCAGGACGGCTTTCGAGGCCCATGACGCAGATGTCCTTGATCAAAGGCGACTGCAGATAGTGTGCTTCAACCTCTTCGGGGTAAATATTCTTGCCATTGCTCAGGACGATCACATCTTTGCTTCGTCCGGTGACGAACAGATTGCCGCGAGCGTCGAGATAGCCGAGATCGCCCGTGTGCAACCAGCCGTCTTTTAGAATTTCGGCTGTCGGCTCAGGACGCTTGTAGTAGCCCTTCATCACGATCGGGCCGCGAATCAGGATTTCGCCGGCTCCGTCTTCTGCATGCTGATCGCTGCGCTCGATGCGCACTTCATTTCCTGGAAGAGGCTTGCCAACGGAGCCAAGGACGTTGTCGCCCGGCGGAGTCAAAAATGCGCCGCCGCTGGTCTCGGTAAGGCCATACGCCTGCAGCACACTGAAACCCATGTCTTCAAGATCGCGCCCGATCTTTGCATCAAAACGCGAACCTCCGGTGATGAAATGACGCATCTTTGTTCCCAGACGGCGATGAACTTCGCCGAAGAACATCCTTCCCGGGTTGAGACCGACGACATTTCCCGCGTGCGCCACTGCCAACAACAGGCGAAAGCCCAGCCGAGCAGCTCGTCCGCGACTCTCCACCTCTCTCATCACCCTCTCGTGGATTAAATAGAAGAACTGAGGGACGCAGGCGAAGAGAGTAATCCCGCGTTCCTGTAATGCACGGAGTAGTTCGGTTGTGTTTAGGTTTTCCAGGTAAACCACACGCGCGCCGATCGAAAGCGGCAATAGTAGATTCGCCATTTGCGCGAGCGCGTGGAAGAGCGGGAGGACACCTAGCAACGCGTCGTCCGGTGTGACTCGCAGGGTTTTGAATACGGCGTCAGCTTCGGCGCTAAGGTTCCCGTGTGTGAGCATCACGCCTTTGGGATCGCTGGTAGTGCCGGAGGTGTAGAGAAGGACAGCAATGTCAGCTGTTGATGACTGCGATGGCGTGAGCGCGACGACCTCTTCCGAGAGCACTTGATCGAAGTTTGGCAGTGCAGAATCAGTACGGGAGTCGATGACAAAGACCCCGCCTGGGGTGAAGGCGGCGGCCGGATCCTCGCTAATTGAGTTCCAGACAGCTTTGCCTAGTTCGGCGTGAGCCGCATCCACAAACAGCATCGACGCGCCGCTGTCCTTCAGCAGCTTGGCTACTTGATCGGGTTTGAATGCCGTGTCGAGTGGCACCGCGACGCATCCTGCCGCCATGACTGCGAGATAAGCGGCAACCCAACGCGGGCTGTTGGCGGCCAGGATTGCGCATCGCGCGCCGGCGGGAATGCCCTGGCTCTGAAGCCATGCGCCAAGATGCTCTGCGACACGGAGCAGCTCGGCGTACTTGTAACTGATGTCGGTAGCGGAGAATGCATCGAGTGGCGAGCTGTCGGAAGCTGTGCTCTGCAGTTCCACCGCGATGTGATCGGGAAATCGAGTGGCGGTGTCAACGAATCGCTGATAAAAGCTCTGCATGAAGTTTCGCGCAGAAATCTGCGGCAAGAACCTGGAAGTAAAGCAGCCAGAATTTCGGTGCGGCAATCTTATTAGCTCGGCCATAGGAGGACAACTGTACAAACTGCGAAAGAACTATTCGTCCATGAACTCACAGATATGCTCGATGCCGAGCAAAAGCTCGTCGAGGCGTTAGGACAGCTGGCAGAGGATCACCTGGATAAGCGCAACTACAGAAGGGATTTCAGCAGCATCAGGCGCAAACTGAGAAGCAGGTAGAGCGACTCCAGCAGATTTTCGAACAGCTTGGAGAGCAGCCGGAGCAGACCAAATGTAAGGGCATCAAGGGGATGATCGAAGAGCGCGGCTATTTCCCAGCCGGCGAGGCCACAATCAACCCTGGCAATTGACCGAGACTCGAGTGCGCCAGATAAACCGTGCCGTCCTTCGTGACGACTCCATTGCGAGCGCCCTCGTGAGTGGGCACTTGTGCAACCAAGCTGAGCTTTCCTCCGGCGTCAACTCGGGCTACCGTGAGCCGCGCGTCCCTGGCAGCGCCCACATAGAGTGTGTGCGTGGCAGGCGAGTAGCTGAGATCATCGACGCCCTTGCCAGTATCGATCGACGATAGCTTCTCCCCATTGTGTCCCGCATCCAGAACCTCCGCCTGCGTGCTGCAGGCAACGAACAAGAAGCCGCTGTCTTGATCCAGCGATATGCCGTGCGGGCCGTCCGCGCCGCATGCTGACGGCCACTTCGCGACGGTCTTGTGCGTCTTGAGATCGATGGCGGTGGTCAGGTCCTTGTCCTCGTAATTCATGTAGAGCCGGCCGCGCTTGGCATCGACCGCGTATCCCTCGGGTTGACCGTCGAAGGTCAGTTTTTCTTTCTGATTCAAAGTCTGGCTATCCAGAATGCGCACAGACTTGTCGCGCGGCGCGGTGACCCAGACTTCTTTCGTAGGCGCCACATAGACTACACCGTCGGGCGTGGAATCGATGTGTCCACAGTTCTTGCGCGCAAGCGTCTTTTCATCGACGGCGCACACACTCGAGTCGGCCCGGTCGCCGATGTACACCACGCCGTCCCCAATCGACACTCCACTGGGTCCCTGAATGCGCTTTCGCCCTCCGAATTCCACTTCGTTTGTAGGAAAGCCCGAGATCTCACGGACGGAGCCGTTGCTGGTGTCCACCACATCCACAGAACCAATGTTGATCGCCGGAACCCACACGTATCCCGTTTTGGGATCATAGGCGATGTAATCCATGGTAATGGTTCCCTTGCCGTGATCGGGAAGGGCCAGGGTACGAGTGGTATAAGTCGCACTTTGGTCGCTCGCAGCATGCAGCGCAATCGCGATTGCGCCAACGGCCACCGTAACGGCTATCAGAAGAGAGATGCGCTGTTTCATGGCTGGCATACTAACACCCTGGGCGCTAGGCCAAGGCGGGTGGGATTTCGCAAGGATTACTGCCCGTAGTCAAATTCACTGTTTTTTCACTGTTAAGGTTCAGAACAGTGAATTGAACAGTGAAAAGAACAGTGATTTTTTTTCTGAATCGCAGACCCGCATGGGCACTGGGGAAAACGAGTGGGACCAGGGAAATAACAGTGGATTAACAGTGAATTTTATTCGACGCGAGTTCCTCGACTTACTCGTCCTGCATCTGCCCGCGATTGAGCATGCATCGACATGAGGCAGTGCCACTCAGGATCTCCTGACGGCCTGTCTGTCCAAAAAACCATTTTCGACCTGATCCCCAAATCTAAAGGACTTAGCGTGCGAGATCCCCGACGAATCCCCGAACTGCGTGGGGATCTCCGGGGATTAATCCCCGAGAGCGCCGGGGATCTCCCGGGGATATTCCCCGAGTCAGTCGGGGATTTCCTGGGGATCTAGCTTCGGATTTTCCGCAGCGAGGAAGCTCGACTTGAACCTGCCTCCGGCTTTCGGCAGCCCCGTCGGCTTCGTGGCGTTCCAGTTCGAGAATTCCAAAATGGGAGTCTACGCACAGCATCGCTCTTCGCATGATGCCGCGAATCGCGCAGAAAAAGCAAGGTTCATCCGTTGCTCGCAGCATTTTTCCACCCAGACATATCAAGAACTTGCGCGCAGCCGAAGAAATATGTTTGTTATCCGTCGCTCCAGAAGCTTTCTCTAGCCAGGCAGGCGCTTGACTCACGCAAGTTATCCGGAGACGAGGCAAGGTTCTTTGCAGACCTCAATCACCTGTTTATGACAGTCGAAGGCGAATCGAGCGTGGCTTCTTACCAGACGCCCGGCCATGTTGCGCCTGAAGTGGTCAAGGTTATCGCCGAGTGGATCAAAGCGCGCTCGAAGTGAACCGCCGGAAAGCAGGATGTAACCGAATTGATGGGCGCACTTCGGCGATTATTTATGACTGCGGCGAATACGATGAGAGCCAAAAGAGCACCGATAATTACCCATGCGACAGGCTTCGCGAAGTTCAGAGTGAATGGAATCCCGGTGCGGTTTGGAACGAATAGCCGTGGTTCCTCGTGATTGTAGTAAAAGATGAACAACTTCCAGTGAGCTGGATTTGTATCTCTGATGAACATCGCCTGGCAGCCATTTTACGCCCTTCGAGCGCCCTCTCTCTGACAACGTACTGTGACGAGCTGAGGCACAGCCGGTAGCCGCTGGGTCCACGGTTCCGCCTCCGCTGCACACCCAGAGGCTACCGCCGCCGGTACTGCCAGTACAGATCGTCCTTACCACGAATAGTGGACGGAATAGCTCACCTTCTTCTCTCCGTTCGGAGGCACTGGCACGCGGAACTCGATGGTTTGCGAATCCAGTTGCCTGAAGTCGTCGGACTTCTGGGTGATCTTCCAGTTGTTCCAGCGATAGAGATGCTCCACGACTCGCACTTCCACTGGCGTTGTTTTGTGATTGCGCAGCGTGATATCGAAGCTTTCGTCTGCCCACAGCCGCGTTGTATTGACCTGGAAATCTGTGCGTACGCGTTGGCCGACTATGTCGAAGGCGTTGCCGGTGTAGAAGCGGACGTCTTCATCGGCGGGGGTGTGGTCGATCTTGTCTTCTCCGGTGAACTCCATCTGGCCGTCGTTGTCGTGGCGGTAGAAGCGGACGCGTCCGGCGGGCAGCGGCATTCCCAGGTTGTTGGCCTTTGCGTTCTTGAATTCCAGCATGACCCACACCTTGGGATTCGAGCGGATTCCGTATTCGGCATTTCCGCGGATCATATCCGGGTTCCAGCCGCGGTATTGGTCGTCCAGCTTGACGCCGTCGTAGACGTAGAGCCGGTTGGCGTGCACGCCGCTTGCGCGGAGAAACTCAACTTGCTTGGTCTCGCGGTCGCGCAGTGTGGTCGCGCGTGCGAGCGTGTAGAGATGGTATTCGTCGAAGGTCTTTTGCGTGACTGCAGGCTCGTTGCCGCTGATTACTCTCCCACTCGCTCTTAGCTCCACTGCGCCTCCTGTGCCGACATCCTGGATTTTCGACACATCGCCGGCCATCAGCTTGATATGCGCGTTCTCGAAGGTCTTGCCGCTCTGGTTGTCGAGTGTTACCCAGCCCACGATGTCCATGGTGTCGCTGGTCTCCGGGGCTACGATGTTGTAGTCCGCCTTCCAGCTCATTCCCCCGGAGACGTAGGAGAGTTCGGCCGTGCGCTGTCCGCGGGCCTGCGACTCCAGCTCCCAGTCGAACGCCGGCTTCAGGATGGTATCGGTTCCTAAACTGGGAAACTGCGGCAGGCCCGGAAGAGAGAACTGCAGCTTGCCGTTCACCTCGATGATCGGCTGGCCGGAGCCGCCGTAAGCCATCGCGCTCTGCGCCATCTGATACTGAGGGCCATATTGCTGGTATGCGGCGTAGTGGGGGACGTATCCGCTGCGCACGATCTTGCCCGGAATCGTCTCCTGATGACCTTGTGCGTCGGTGCGCAGAAAGTCGATGGTCTTGCCCTCAAAGAGGGAGAGCAGCAAGCCGTCGGAGATGGGATCGTTGCGATAATTCTGTTCCAGAACCCTCAGGTTGCCCCCGCGAAGGTCGCGCAGCACCACGGAGTCAGGTTCAGCGTGGGCAGTGATATCGCTGAAGGAGACATGCGTCACGCCTCCATTCAGCTCGAGCGGAATCGTCTGCCGAACTACGGCGAACTTCTGGTTGTAAATCGTAAGCGACGGCGGCTCCGGTTGCGGCTCGGCCGCCCAAAGTGGAACCAGTAAAAGCGAAATGCTTAGCCAGACTGCGAGGATTCGTGCCATGTTGTCGTCTCCGGTGGTGCTTTCCAACTATGAACTCTGAACGAGCGAGGCGGGAGTACTTGCGCGGATGACAAGGAAAGGGAAAGAGCAGGTTACAGGCGAGGGACGGCACTCAGCGTCGATCATTATCGAACTGATTCGCCGTATAGGCCTGCCGCAGTGAGAAGCCCCAGCGCCGAAGGCGCGACATTCAGGTAGCCCAGCGAGGGGTCAGCCGTGAGCTTGAGCAGCCGCCGGCGCCGCAATGGTTTGAGAGCCGCCGTCAACGCGCGATGCTGAGGTCCTGGTTCTTGGACGCCACGGTTACGAAACTGCAATTCAAGGAAAAAACGGTTTCGTGTGTATGGTGGAACGTTCCTGGATTGCTGGAATTGATGACCCGAACTTTTGGAATCCTAGGCTGCGTGCTCCGATCTGCTTGAATGCGGCCGCCGCGCGGTCCTACCTTCCCCGCACGACCAAGAAGACGGACTTGATACTGGCTGGACGCACGAAAGCTCAAATGATTGAGGCCATCGCCGCCGCAATCGACAAAAAGGAATTACCGACGGCGGAACCGGGCGCGATGTGCTACATGCTGTCAAAGCAGGGCTACTTGAGCGATCGCGACGGGCACTGGCATCCGCACCTTATGTTTTTCGCTCCACAAACGGACCCTGCGGCATGGGGAGCAGATCTGCCAGGCTCTCCGATCATCGCCTTCAACGACACCTGGGAACGCCTGACCACGTTCCTGATTCCGGTGCGACAATGGTCGGACGGAACCGATGACCGCTAAGGATCAGCTCTGACGTTTCGACGAGAATGAGGACAGCCTGAGAGCCTGTCGGAGATAGATTTTTGCGAACCAAGAATCAACAACTTACAAATAATCGAGTCTCTGTAAGTTATTGATTCCTGATTCGGGAATCGTTCTAGGGGACAGTTTCGGGTTTTCCCAAAAAGCAAAATCAAAAGAGTAGTGCCAACCGTTCCCGTTTGCGCACCCTGCGAAACCACGCAGACCGGGGTCCCCGGCAACTTGGTTTTGTTGCCGGGGTGGGAGAGTGAGGCACCCGCTGTTTGGACGACCGAGACAAGGGAAAAAATCAAGGGTCGGCCACCCGACCCAAGATTCTGTGTCTTGGACCAGGCGTCCGCTTGTTCCCATTTTGGACCTTAGCCCTTACTTAAGTAACTCCAACGAGCGTCCCGTTTCTGTTAGAGTGCGTCAACGTCTTACGAGGAGCACTCAATGGGAATGGTCGCAGAGTTCGAGCAAATAACCTCGCAACAGCTCGAAACGTTTCTTGAGAATCCGAGGGAAGCTTACGACTACATTCTCTCCGAGCTCTACGACAATCCCAAGATGACCGAGCACATGCGAGTGATGTTAGCGGGACTGCGGGAGCATGCGAAATCCGATAAGCTGCCACAGCTGGCAAAAGATCAATTTGTGCACACTCTCGCGAAGCTGGAGGCCCAAGTCGAAAGACAGACCGGCTTGAGGCTGGTGAAGTCGCAGAGCGGCGATCCGCAACCACCCCCACGAAAGAAGTTCTCGCTGGAGAAAAACTGGCATGTCCTGCACTATGCGCTCAACGGAACGGCTGAAGGCGGCAAGGGGTTCCTAGCTGATGCGGTAATGGGTGGAGCACAGATTCCCGATGTGGATGGAGTCATGGGATACGGACCTTTGAGGTACTTCCGCTCACAACACGTGAAGGCAATTGTGCGAGCGTTGGAGGAAATAGACCCTGGCACCCTTCTCTCGAAACTGGATTACGCGGACGCACAAGGCAAGAAAATTTACCTGGCTCATACCCTGGACAACCTCAACGATTGGTCGTACCTACCCGATCTATTCAAGGACTTTCGAGCCTTTTATACCGATGCAGAACAAAGCGGCAACGCAATGTTGCTATGGATCACCTAAAGAGTCGTGATGGTCGCACTCTTGACGTAATCAAAGCTCTGCGTACCGACTGATGCGCAGCCCTGACGGGTGGCGCACCCTTTTTCATTCTCATTTCGCTTCTTTGATTCCCGTTGTGGACTCATGAGTACGGCACCCGCTGTTTGGACGACCGAGACACCGGCAATGTTTTCATGCGCAGCCCTTGCCGTGACAGGGCTGCTGCTATGTGTATTTTCTGTATCGCCTCAAATCCGTCAACAGGTGGTTAATGTGGCCGTATTCATAAGCGAAGATACTTTGATGGGTACTACCCACCACATCCAGGTACTCCACGGAACCGAATACAAGTCCGTTTTTTACGCCCGCGACAATGTCGATCCATTGATCCGCAAAATAGTCAGCAATACCAAAGTGGTCGAGCGTTACCGGGCTGTTTGGCAGCACCAGAACATTTTGGCGCGTGAACTCCAAGAATTCTCCGAGTCTCTCTGGCTTCGGTTCGTTGAGATCCAAGGCTACAACTCCGAATTTGAAACCGGTGATTATCGCCAAAGTGCGCCCGTAGTTCGTTACTTCAAACCCATAGTTGTCGGCTATATCCTTAACGAAGCGTGGTTCAATCCAGGCTCGTTCGCTATGAACCAAGGCATTGGCGCTTTTCGTGGCAGCATCGGCACCCTTAGTTGCTGCATCCGCGCTCTTACTCATGTGCTCAGTGGCCTTAGTGGCAGCCTCGGCGCTCTTGTACATCGCTCTGGCTGCATTGGTAGCAGCAATGCTTTGTCTAACAGCCTCCTCAATCAGTTTTGTAGTTTGCTGCCCGGCGCCTTGCATTTGTCCAACTTGCGCCTCAATCGCCTTAAGGGTTCGCCAAGCGAACAGAACACCCAACCCGACGACGATGGCGGAGAGCCAAAGCGGGAGAATGTCCGGCGCGAAGACACGTTTGATGTAGCTGGACTTGTGCTCTTCGCTGGATGTTACGGAGGCCTGTGTTATTTGAGCTACGCCAATAGAAGACGCTGGCTACTGCTTTTGGGAGGATTGTGTACCTTGGGAAGCCTTGTGTTGCTGATCTATTTGGGGAGCAGAAGATATTAACGCCACACACAGCAACATGGCAGCAATCATGCGCCGCAATTCTAGGATGTGCCCAGCAGTTCGGCAATGCTCCAAACGTGGTCAGCGAGTCCGGCCTCCATTGCCGGAATGACTCTTAGACTCGAATGAACTGCGGTTGCGATTATCCACACCGTCATTGTGACCCGGGGTGGGTGCAGCGGCGAGCGCCGAAGGCGCGCTATTCCTGTAGCCCATGTGCGGACGAGCCATGGGAACGCGTTGCCAGATTCGGTCCGAGCCCCTTAGGGCGGCATTCATCGGAGGCGTTCGATCCGGACGATCTCACGTGGCATAGGAATGCCGCCCTGCGGGCTCACAATGTTTTTCACCTGAGTACCCATGGCTCCATCGCTCATGGGCTACGGGAGTGCCGCGCCTGCGGCGCTGATTATCAGTTCGATGGAAAAAGCAAAACAATAAGGATGGACCACCCAGCCGCAGCATTATTGGCCGTTCGCATCCGAATGTCTCGGGCGGCGTCGTGAAGCGCATGCTGCGAAACCACGCAGAATGCGGCACCCGCTGTTTGGACGGCCGAAGCAAGAGGAAAATCAAGAGTCGGCCGCCCGCCCCGCGGGTTGGTTCACACTCGATTAATCCAACCCGCAATGGGTGCAGAGCGGGAGCATGACGCCGATGGCAATCCGCGTGTCGCCGCCGCTCCCGAAGGTATTCAGGGGGAAGCGGTGTTGAAGCTCGATGTAGGGAGACCAGGTATAGCGAGCAATTCGATCGTCGGAAAGCAGCGCGATCATCACCTTCGCACTGCTGTATCCATGGAATCCGTCTCCAAATCGGCGCCCGAAACCCGGTTCAGCGTAGAGTCGCACATAGTTTCTCGAGGGATTCGACTGTGGCCGTGGAAATCGGAAGACCGGCAGCATCGCGGAAAATTCTGCCGAGAATCCATTGTTCGACTCAACGCGGTCGTATCCGAGATCCAAAGTCCACCAAGACGCTCCAAGCTTCACGCCACCATACGCGGATGGTTGGCGCTGCGGATTGGCCCCAAGTCCACCACCGCCTTCAGTCGCCAGCAGCAACGAGAACCACTTCGATAAGTCTTCCGGAGGAGGTGTCCTAGCGGCGCTCGTGCTTGTAGTGGTCTGAGCGCCTGCCCCAACGACGAGGGCTGTAAGCGAGACGGCAACCAGCAAAGTTGTCTTGTTCACCATGCCTCCTTGGACGCGTGGATGGGGGACTCCCAAGATGTGCCCGTTTGACAACTCGCAATATATGAGTAAAGCTCATATTTGGCTACTCGGATTCCGGAAGCTACCACGCCGGTGAAGCGAACCCCGCAAATCGCTGATTTCAGACGCAGAACGCCGCGCCAAACCCGCGCTAAGGACACAGTCGATGTCATTATTGAGGCAACGGCTCAGATTTTGCAGAGGGAAGGTAGGTCAACACTTAACACGAACAGAATCGCCGAGCGAGCTGGAATCAGCATTGGGACGCTTTATCAATACTTCCCAAACAAGCAGGCTATTCTGATCGAGATTGCACGTCGGGAGATCGAGCGCGATCGAGCGGTAGTAGCCAGGGCGATCTCTCAAGCCTCGGAGAATTCTGGCGTCGATCCGGCGCGCATCGGTGTGCGAGCTCTGATTACTTCGCAGAAAAAGCAAAGCAAAGTACGTCGTGCCGCATTCGATGCTTTGCTAGCGGAAGGTTTCAGCCAATTCGGGCTGGAAAGCGCATCGGCGTTTCAGCAGATTAACGAGATGATTGGCACGCACCGTGAGCGCCTGCTGTCAGATCGTGCCCGCTATCCCTCGCCTCTAATGTTGTTTGTCATCTCTCGCGCTATCACTGGAGCAATTCGCTCCGCGATCCTGGAGGATTCTCCGTTCCTCACCACAAGCGAGTTCGAAGACGAATTGGTACATCTCATTCGTGGTTTCTTTCGAAAAGGAAAAGACAGAGACAAGTAACTGTCCGCCGGGTGGCCGACCCTTTTCACTTGCCTTAGTTTTTGTGATCAGTCCAAAACTGCCGGGTGCGCCACCCTTCATTTTGTTTTTTGTTTGCTGATGAACCCATAAAGTGGGTGCCGGGTGCCCCGGCATATTTCCACTTGAATTTCTGCCAAGGCGGGTGGCCCGGGGCGCCACCTTTCATTTTTTTTTGCTGATGAACCCATAAAGTGGGTGCCCTACTCTCCGCGCCTTTCGGAGGGTGGGCTGACACGCTGTCTGCAGTGCCATCGGCTGCGGCTGATTTCGCTTTCCCATTCGCGGAATGCCGCTGCCAGTTCAGTCTGCACTACTTCTTTCTCACAGAAGGCGAATGCGCGATAACTACTCCAGCGCCACAGGAAATGCAGATTCCCGCCGCCG
Source organism: Terriglobales bacterium (assembly GCA_035567895.1). NCBI lineage: Bacteria > Pseudomonadati > Acidobacteriota > Terriglobia > Terriglobales > Terriglobales bacterium. The sequence goes on from DATMPC010000014.1 coordinate 11,924, forward strand.
TGAAAACGTAGCAAGCCTCTGGGCACGGCTGAGCCCTTATACAAACCGAAAATACAACCCCAAAGTTGCACACCTCATCGCAGCCCGCCCTCTGAAAGTCACAGAGGGGTAGGGCACCCGCTTCATCAGTTCATTACGGGAAAAGCAAAAGCAAGGGCAGGGCACCCGGCAAGGCGGTCGCATTCATTCCTGTCTCAACGCAACAATCGGATCCACCGCTGCTGCTTTCCGGGCTGGCAGATAGCTCGCTGCCATGGCAATCATGAAAAGCAGCAATGACGCGACGACGAAGGCAAAATAGTCCATGCCACGAATTCCGTAGAGCCATGCACCCAGCAGGCGAGTCGTTCCGACCGCGAGCAGCAGGCCGGCGGCCACGCCAGCAAGGCTCATGGTGATGCCCTGGCCGATAATGAGCTGCAGAACACTCTTCAACTGAGCACCGAGTGCCATGCGGATGCCGATCTCACGCGTGCGCGTCTTCACGTAGTACGTAAGCACGCTAAACAGCCCAACCGCACTGAGACACAGTGCGATGATCCCACAATAAGAAATCACCGTGCGCGATAACATCACCGGCATGTACTCGACTTCGATCTGTTCCGACATGGGCATATCTTCGCCGATAGGAATGTTGGCATCCATAGCATGGATCGCGCGGCGAATGTCGGGCAGAGCCGCCTTGGGATCGGATTTCACTCGCACGGCGAGCCGCAGATCGCCCTCTTTGCCGGGATCGCTTTGCCAAAGTGGGAGGAAGAGATATGGCGCGGCAGGCTGCAATGCATTGGCTGGCTGGATATCGGCCGCTACTCCCACGATGCGGGTCGGTCTTTGATTCACGATTACAGTTCTGCCCAGGGCAGAGGCATTGGGCCAAAGCCGCTTCGCCAGTGTGGCATTGAGAATTGCGACGGATGGCGCCTGGGCGTCATCTTCGGGAGCAAAGTCCTGGCCTTCGAGCAGCGGAATCCGCAATGTGCGGAAAAATTCTAAGCCGATGTCATGATGAAGTACTTCCAGGCCTTGCGTGGACTCTCCGGGTAAGTTCACGTTCACCTCTCGCCCGCTTTCCCAGTGCCAGATCAAACCTTGGCCGCCATGCACAGAGGTCACGGCTTCGACTCCCGGAAGTGCTTTTAGATTTTCTACTACTCGGCGAAAGACTTCTTCATTCTGTTGCGGAGTATAGTGAAGCAGCTCGGGACGAATCCTCAAGACAGCGACGTGCTGCGGATCGAAATTTGTTCCGCGCTGTAGCGACTGGCCGCTGCGTACCATCAATCCTGCAGCAATCAGGAGCACCAGGGAAAGCGCAACTTGCCCAGCGACCAGCGCTTGCCGGAAACGCCCGCTTCGCGAAGCTGCGCCGGAACCAGATCCCTCTTTGAGCTGCGTGATTAGATCCAGACGCGTAGCCTGCAGTGCTGGAGCGAGGCCAAACAGGATGGCGGTGAAGATGGAAACGGCGAAGGAAAACGCAAAGACTCGCCAGTCCAGGCGAAGATCATAGAGATGCTGAAAGCCTTCGCTGTCGACGTTATAGAAACTCTCCAGCGCGTTGCGGCCCCATAGCGAAAATCCCAGGCCGAGGGCGCAGCCGGTGAACGACAACAGCAGGTTCTCAGTCAGTAGCTGCCGTGTGATCCGCGCCCGGCTTGCTCCAATGGAAAGTCGAACGGCTATCTCCCGGCCTCGGGTCACGCTGCGCGCCAGCAGTAAGCCTGCCAGGTTCGCGCATGACACCACCAGCAGCACGGCGGCGACGGCCATGAGAAGACGCATCTGAGCGGCGAAGTATGGGCGCTCGTCGGGATCAACTCCCATCATGGGAAATACACCAATCTTCCGGGGAGGATAGTTCCTCGGCCAGTCGGCCGCAGACCAGACAACAATCCGGCTGAGCTCATCTTCGGCCTCAGCTCGCCGACGTCCTGAAGCCAGCTGCCCGATCAGGTCATCGAAGACCCTGCATTCAACCTGTTGCGCACAGCCGCCGTAGCCGTGGAGGTGCAGCATCATCGATGGCATCCACAGCTCCTCTGGAGTGCCGGCATGCACGCCGCCAAAGCCCGGCGGTGCCACTCCCACGATCTGCAGCTCAGCCCGATTCACGGTTATCCGGCGTCCAACGATTTGTGTATCGCTCCCGAAACGGTTCTTCCACAATTCCGCGCTGATGACCGCAACCGGATCTCTATCCGGAACCAGGTCTTCCTCGGGCATGAAGAACCTTCCGATCAAGGGTCTTACGCCAAGTGTCGAAAAGTAGTTAGCGGAGACGAAGGCGCCTCGCGCTTCCAGAGCCTCGCCTTGCAAGACAAGATGGAGTTGCGCGACCGTAGATTCCGCCGCGAGCGAAACGAATGACGTGTTGTGGTTGCGAAAAGAAATGTACTCGGGATAGGAGAATCCAGCACCGTACGCATGTCGGCCCTTGGCGAAGACTTTCACGATCTGATCTGGATGGTCCACGTCGATGGGCTTCCAATACAGCGCATTGACCAGACTAAAGATCGCTGTGTTTGCCCCAATTCCCACACCGAGAATCAGCAGCATTACGAGAGTCGCCAACGGCGACTTAAGCAAGATGCGAACCCCGTATTGAAGATCGTGCACTATCGTCATGCTGGCTCCCTCGGCAGCCACTCGGAATGTTATGCATGTCTGCTTCCTGTGGCAGAGGATCTTTATCTCGTTGAATTTCAGGCCTATATAACACCAGGGAATCTCTGAGCTAAGTATGAGTGTCGTTCGCTGCCGGAATGCTCTGTCCGGAAACGCACGGGATCAGAGACGGAATGGTCGATTAAGGGTGAGGGTCACCTCTGCGCTGTTGAGGCTGTTACGAAACTCAAAAAATTCAAGTTATATTGCGCTTTTGCCGACTGCCAACCCAACATATTGCGGTTTCGAAAGAGGAAATTCGAGTTTCGTAACAGCCTCGATGTCCGGAAAGGGTGCGCTTTCACAACGGTTGCAGGTTGGACGGGTGGCCGACCCTTTTTCACTTGCCTTTGGTTTTTGTGATCATTCCAAAACTGCGGGTGCCGCACCCTTCCCACCCCAGCAACAAACAGCCGAAAACAAGACACAGGATCCCATTCGGCTTCGCTCAGGGCAGGCTCTTCGGCAGGCTCAGGACGACAACAGTTGCTGGGGACCCCGGCCTTCGTGGTTCGAAGGGTGCGATTATCCACACCGTCATTGTGACCCCCGGGGGCGCAGCGGCGAGCGCCCAAAGTGCGCTATTCCTGTAGCCCATGTGCGGACGAGCCATGGGAACGCGTTTCCAGATTCGGTCCGAGCCCGTTAGGGCGGCATGCATCGGAGGTGTTCGATGCGGACGATATCACGTTCCATAGGAATGCCGCCCTCCGGGCTCACAATGTTTTCATCTGAGTACCCATGGCTCCATCGCTCATGGGCTACGGGAGTGCCGCACCTGCGGCGCTGGTTAGCAGTTCGATGGAAAAAGCAAAACAATAAGGATGAACCACCCAGGGCGGGTGGCGTACCCTGTTTTGCCTTTTCTGCCTGCAACATCTAGAGAGTGGGTGCCGCACTCTCCGCCCCAGCAACAAATAGCCGAAAACAAGACACAGGATCCTTCGGCAGGCTCAGGATGGCAACAGTTGCTGGGGACCCCGGTCTATTCCGCCTTCGGTTCCGGCACTCGCACGCACCACATAGTGCCGTCCACTCGTCCTCTGGGATCTTCTTTCGTGTTTAACCTTATCCCGCTGGTACCGGCGATGTGTTGAGCATAGTGACCGATATATTTGCTCAAATCTCCAGTCGTCCAGTCGACTTCGTGCTTCTTGCTCTCGTACACAAACTGGCCTGAGGTCTTTCCTGTGGTGGTTGTCAAATCCAGAAATTCGTAGGCGTCATTCGGACGTAGCCAGATGTAGGCCACTGGGTCGCCGTACGGCGACGTGTTTTCCTGCGGTGGATAGCGCCGACATTGAAACTTGCCGATTGGCGTTCCCGCGAGAGCAGGCAGTGTGAGGATCGCAAGCATCACGGTTACTAACCCGGACTCCAGGCAGCGTTTCAGCATGTTCCCTGGATTATAGGGAATATCACGGGAGTCATAAACGTTCTGGGCGGTGCGAAAATGTGACCATCTCCGCGTCTTCAGGGCAGTTAAGAATTCAGGTTGCTGGACACGGCTGAAACGACGACCAGTCGATCGCTCGCTGGAAGGACTCATCCGCCGGAAAGACGGTTTTGAAAGTAAACGCAAACTGGGTTGGGCCATGAGCTTCGAGATGAGCGAGCCGCTTCCTGGCTTCGTCGACCCCGGGAATGTGTCCAGCTGGAACCCACCACAACGCCAAATACGTTCCGGCGAACTTGGTGAACCACTCGTGCCGGTGCCGCAGCAGTTCGGAATGCACTGTGCGATAGACGTAATTCTTCAGTGCCTCGACACTTTCCCATACTGACATATTCATGAGAATGCGATCGTCGTTGTAGGGACGGAAATAGGTCGCGTTGCCCTCGGAGGTTTGCAGGCGCCATACGAATCCCGGAGCGCGATCGGCAAGCGCATTGAGTTCGTCGAGGCGCGAGACGAAGCCTGCCATCTGAGGATCGTCTAGAAGAGCAACAATTCGACCAATGTTGATTTGCGCGACGTGATACCGAGGCATCGGCGTTCCTCCGCGAGAGAAATGATGCGGCGATTATAAAGAAGCACTCAGCAGTCGGGACTGGTTTGCACTCCACTGGCGCGAGAAATGGTGGGACGGATGCGGGTGGCCCAGCCTTTTCCCATTTCTAGCAGCGCATCCTGGCGCCGTTTCCTCCGTGACCGGAGCCTGCCCTGAGCGTAATCGAAGCGTGTTCGCTCCTGATGTCGCTCGTGCCGGAAACTCACTAGCCAGCACAATCGCCGAGCCGTCTCATCACACCCTTGTGCAGAGTAGGTGGATGAATTGGCGGGTTGCGGTAGTTCTACTTACGGGCCCCGAAGCGTTCGCGGTTTTCGCCCCATGGAGTTCCTGATCGTCCCAACAGTCGCGCATCCCGTCACTTCCTTTAAATAACCGCATTTTCAGCAACGAATGGAGAAATATATGCAGTTGCATCCGCTTACTTGGCGTATCGACGCCTTGGTCTTTTCTGTTGTGCTGGCGCTTACCAGCGCCGCCTCGGCCCAACAATATAAGCAAACCAACCTTGATTCCGACATTCAGGGCCTTGCGTCGAATCCGCCTGCCGGCCAACCTGACCTGCCGCTGCTCAACCCCTGGGGGATTACTGCCGGCCCCGGCAGCCCTTTTTGGGTCGCAGATAACAACGGCGGCGTCTCAACTCTGTACAACGGAGCCGGAGTGTTGCAGGGCCTGATCGTGAATATTCCTCCCACGGTAAATGGCAAAGGGACGGGCACGCCCACAGGCACTGTCTTTTCGGGAGGCCTGGGATTCACGGTTCATGGAAACGGAGCCACCGGCGCGGCTGCGTTCATCTTTGTAACGGAAGACGGAACCGTCGTTGGCTGGGCGCCGTCGCTCGGACCTGATCTTCCCAATGATGCCTTTGTCACCGTGCCCAACCAAAGTGGGAACGCGGTCTACAAGGGTTGCACGATCGCCAAGGTGAGTCCGAACGGTTCCACCTATCTGTATGTTGCAAACTTCCGCTCGGGCCAGATCGAGGTCTATGACACGAACTTTGCCCCGGTGACGTTGAATGCCAAGGGCGACGACGGCGATGATCGCGCATTTCACGATGGCGAAATCCCCCGCGACTTCGCTCCTTTCAACGTTCAGGCAGTCGGTAGTGACCTCTACGTAACCTACGCGAAACAGAACAGCACCAAGCATGATGATTTCGACGCTCCCGGTTTGGGATTTGTCGACAAGTTCTCGCCCTCAGGCAAGCTATTGCAGCGACTTCAGCACGGACCGTGGCTCGACGCTCCCTGGGGTGTAGCCCTGGCTCCGGCTAACTTCGGATTCTTCGGCAATCACCTGCTCATCGGCAACGCCGGCAGCGGACAGATCGCCGTCTATGATCCGGGAAGCGGACGCTTCGATGGATTGTTGCGCGATCAAAGCGGACACGCCCTGCAGAACCAGCGCCTTTGGGGATTGCGCTTCAGCGATGGCACCGGCGCACAAGCCTCAGCGCCAACCAACACACTCTTCTTCACGGCCGGCGTGAACGACGAAGCCGATGGCCTCTTCGGAACCATCACTCCAGCCGACAACGCCACACCAGAAAACAACCGCGACGATCACTAATCCCACTCCGCGAGGGTGACGACGGCCACGTCGTCACCCCGGTTGGGTGAGAACCGGCTGGGTGGCCCAAGCTTAGGAGGGACGTCCAGTTTCCTGGGCCTAAGCGGCGCGCGATCGGAGTTGCGTGGACAGATAGACGCGACTGGTATCGAACGCTTTTCGGATTGAGTCTTTCAATAGCCCGGTATCCGTGTGGCGGGGCGCGGCCTCGGCCAGAGCCTGATGTCCTCTGAATTGAGCGTCAATGAAATCCACGATTTGATTTTCTCCGGCCTCGTCTTCACCGTCCACTTCGAGTTTCTCGAGATGCTCGCTGTCCAGTCGGTCGAAGAGGGCCTCGACGGTGTGCAGGATGGCTTCCTTGGATAAGGACTGAGATTTCGGAAGCACACCGACTTCAATTCTGACGCGCCCTCCCGCCAGCTCCCGTACGAAAGAAGCCAGCCCCTGGAGACTGGACTCAAGATTGTCAAAATATTCGGCAGCTTGCGGCGATGCTATCGTCAGGATGAATCGTCGCGGCTTTTTTAGTTTTTCCAGACGGGTCATCGCATCTTCATTCAGAACTGGCAGGAAGACGAAACCGGTATAAGCAGCCCAGTTGACGAGCCGGGCGAACGCAGAGTGGCTCACGTGAGGCGATCGTTGGAACACCAGGGTGTTCAATTCTGAGTCATACAGAAACGCGCAGGGCTCCGCCACGCTCTGGTGATCCGAAAGGGTTAGCCGATCAAGCGCGCCTGTCCGCGAATCCCCTGTTGGGGGCAGATTTCGCATCCGGTGCCGCGAAACCAAGCCGACCGTCTGGCCGTTTCGAGCTTCTGTGTCTGACACGTCGAAGTAGAACGCACCGTAATCTACGCGACGCGCCTCCATTGGCGTCTCGAGAAGTTTTTGCAGGGCAGCAGAAAAATCGGCGCCGTTGAGCGCCGAAGGGATGAAGAAATCGTAGCTCAGTCGTGTCGTCATACGCGCACGTTAACCCCATTTTGTTCGGAGCAACTAGCCAATATGGGACACGTACCTAAAGATGCACCGGGTCATCGTGGCTTGAGAACCATGGCTGGGTTGGGTTAAGCCGCCGCAGGGATCGCGCATTGAATTGAAATGAGTGTCCTGGCGGACGATTCTCGACCTTCCTGCAGACCTGAAATCAAACGCCGGCGCGGTCGGGACGAGCCTTCTCTGCCGATCGAGCTGCCCGGCTCAGGGCGGCCTGCCGCCTGGAGTCGATGAATGCAACAGCCTTTTCGCGCGCGGCTGCCGACACTCGGACCTCGGGGGAAGCATCGGCCTTTGCCAGGATTTCAGCTTCGGCTTCAAGCCAGTCCTTTTCCGCAAAGCCGTCATGTCTGCCTCTGTGCTCATAAATCTCGTAAGCGCGCGTGCGTATCTGATCTTGTAAATCGGAGGAGATAGTGGTTTCAGAATTATCTTGCGGGAGATCGTGTGCAGTGCGTTGAGTGGCTGTCATAGTGGCCTCCTCGTTGTTTAACGGATTCTCGCACGCCTCGATAAGGTACGTGCACTCCCTAAGGCCCGCGCAGAATAGTGATCTGTCAGTTTCCTGTGGAAGGCTGTGGAGAAGTTCGATCTGAAGGGGGTGGGTGACCCGGTCTTCGTCTTTACTTGATCTGTCCGAGTCCAAACAGCTTTTAACAAGTTCTCCCATCCCGGTCCAGGGCGTCGGGAAATTTGTCGGTCATCGTCGCGAATCCGAGGGGAAAATCGCCGGTTGATACGAGCAATTTTGACCAGACTGGCAGGGGCAACTGTTTGTAAAGTCGCAATGGATGGGGACCCATCACTGCTGACGAGTGGCGATCATCTGTTAAGGAGTTCGCATCCCAGGAATGATAATGATCATGAAGACACGCACCTCTATGCTCATCGCCCCATTGCTGCTGGCCATCAGCATCCTTCCCGCTGGCGCCCAAAACGGGAACCATCGCGACAATCGCGATAACCGTAACAATCATACGTTCTACAACGGCGTTCGCAGCGGTGGCCGAGGCGGACAGTACTACGACCCCCGCTACGACAATCGCCAGTACGCCAACGGCCAGTACAACGATCCCCGCTACAACAACGGCCAGTACAACAATGGTTATCAAAACCAGGGCGGCATCGGTCCCGGAAAGGGAGCCCTTATTGGCGGAGCGGGCGGAGCCGCACTGGGCGCAATCTTCGGCAAGGGCCTTAAAGGAACCCTTATTGGCGGCGCTGCTGGCGCGGGCATCGGAGCCGTCGTAGGCGAGATGCATCAAAAGAATCAGCAGAACCAGTACAACCCCCGCTAACCGTACCTCCAAGGCCCAAAACAGTACGAAAGGAAATCAGCATCCATGACCTCACTCATAAAGCGCCGGCGTCGTATCCGTACCTTGATCCTGTGCCTCGTCGTTGCGGCCACGCTTTCCCTGGGAGCGATCCCCACTGTCGCTCAACAGCCCACGCAGCCATCCTCTCCTGTCAATATCAAGCCGGAGGCCAATGAGGCTCCCGAAATCCATTCCTGGACCATCGAGCAGCTTCTGCCCCTCACCGTCTCCCAAGCCTGGCAGATGAGCGGCAAGAGCGAAGACAAGTTCTTCGACATGGTGCAGGACCTCGCCGCCTTCTGTGCCCAGAAGCGCAACCTCGTCCTTCCCGCCAGCGAAGCGGCAGGACAACAAGCTGGCGAATACATCAAGCAGCAGGCCAAGCTGGACCGTGAGCAACTCCTCTACGCCGTGGTCGACCAAGCTGTCCGCAAGGTAGGCACACCCGCCCCGGCACAGGTCAGCGAAACCCTTGCAAAATAGCGAGCCGCTAGTCGTCGCATGTTGCGGGGGGCACGAAGAGTCCGAAACCGTGCCCCCGTTCCATCGCACCGATGGAGTACAAGCGTGTTCCCAAGCCTCCAGAAGGTGACGCCTGGGTCTATGAACCAAAACAGGACGGCTATCGCATCATCGCCGTGATCGACGGCAGTGCCCTCTCCTTTATTCGATGTCGGGCCTAAACTACACAGCCAAGTATCCGCCGGGTGCCCTGCCCTTCGTCCGCACTTTCTGATTTTTGTTTCCTTGCTGAGAGCCAATGGCGGGTGTTTTGCCTTTTCTGCCTGCAACATCTAGAGAGTGGGTGCCGCACTCTCCACCCCAGCAACAAACACCAGAACAAAACACAGGGTCCTTCGGCAGGCTCAGGATGACAACAGTTGCTGGGGACCCCGGTCTGCGTTGTTTTCGGATCCGACAATCACGCAGCTTTCCGATTCTTCTGCGTCTCGGCTTCCGAGATTGTGCGCACCATCGCCAGGAGATCTTCTGGTTGCACTGGCTTCGCTAAACATTCAAAGTGAAAGCCTTGCGCGCGCGCGGCGGCCAGCAGCGGCACCGTATCTACGTGCCCGGAAAAAAGGATGATGTGGCAATCGGGCAGCTCGCGCGAGACCTGCTGAGCCAAATCAACGCCAGAGATGCCGGGCATGATCACATCGGAGAGAAGCAGAGCTGGAGAGTGGTGCCGGCACAGCATCATGGCGCCTTCCGCCTCATAGGCCGCAAAGGCGGAATAACCCTCGCTGCGAAGGATCTGGCAAAGGGTATTGGCAATGGTCGGCTGATCGTCGACTACGATAACTTTGAATTGGTTCATAGGGATTCACGCTGCTCTCTCCGGGGAAGCGCTTTTCTTCACGAGCTGCACCACCCGGTTCCGGCGGTTTAATCGAACCTGCATCTGCTCGCAACATGCAGAACATAGCCAAACAACTTTTTGCGTCGCGTGTGCGGGCAGCCCCCACTCGACGGGATCGGAGATCGGAAAGACGAACAGCTGGCCGACTCCGAATTTTGCAAAGCGATGGCTGCAACCAGGATTTGCGCACTGCGCGATCGACGCCGTGGCTTCCATACTCTGTTGGAGGCGCACAACGGCCTAAAGGGTGTTCTCAGGCATGAAAGGGAGGTTCACTCTCTTACGAGAGACAATGCTACGAGGGCCTTCAGCATGCGCCTTCGCGAATATCGCGCGACGACAACGAGCGATACACCCTGCGCATCCGCCCAGGCGGGTGGGATTTCGCAACGATTACTCCCTGTGGCCAAATTCACTGGTTTTCACTGTTAAGGCTCAGATCAGTGAATTTAACAGTGAAAAGAACAGTGAATTTTTTCTCTGAATCGCGAACCCGCATGGACACTGGGGAAAACGAGTGGGACCAGGGAAATAACAGTGAATTAGCAGTGAATTGTGTTCGACGCGAGTTCCTCGACTTACTCGTTCTGCATCTTCCCGCGATTGACCATCGCATCGACATGAGCCAGCGTCTGTCAGAATCTCCTGACGCCCTGTCTGTCCGACAAAACCGTTTTTCGACCTGATCCCCAAATCTAAAGGACTTAGCGTGCGAGATCCCCGACGAATCCCCGAACTTCCCGGGGATTTCCGGGGACTAATCCCCGAGAGCGCCGGGGATCTCCGGGGATTGATCCCAAGTCCGTCGGGAATTTCCTGGGGATCTCCGCTTCGGATCTTCCGCAGCGAGGAAGCTCGACTTGAAACCTGCCTCCGGCTTTCGGCCAGCCCCGCCGGCTTCGTGGCGTTCCAGTTCGAGAATTCCAAAATGGGAGTTAGGCACAACATCGCTCTTCGCATGATGGCGCGAATCGCGCAGAAAAAGCAAGGTTCATCCGTTGCTCGCAACGTTGTTCCGCCTAGGCATATCAAGAACTTGCGAGCCGCCGAAGAAATATTTTTGTTATCCGTCGCTCTAGAAGCTTTCACCAGCCACGCCGGCATACTCTGCGCGCAACCACAGCCTTGTAACCGGGGTGAACACGAAGGTCACGAAGGGCACAAAGAGAGAATCGCGATCCAGCTTGCGCCACCCAACTCCCAGCGCTTTTCCTTTGTGTCCTTCGTGACCTTCGTGTTCACCGAGCATAGCCGCCGTCGCTGTTTCCTGGCACGAAGTACAGGTCGACAACGATTCACATGAGACTAGGAAACACGGGTTCCTTACCTTCGAACAGCGAAGACCGGGGGCCCCAGCAACTGTTGTCATCCTGAGCCTGCCGAAGGATCCTGTGTTTTTGTTCTGGTGTTTGTTGCTGGGGTGGGAGAGTGCGGCACCCGCTGTTTGGAACCTCGGAAGATTCAACCCCATGTGACAGGGTCGGCCACCCGCCCTCAGCGATCAAGCATAATCAAATGGTTCAAAGTCTAGAATCCCACTGTCGATCTCCACATGGACACAATGGTTTTGATGCTCGATCAGGAGGTTACTTTTCGAGCCTTGAAGTAAGTGAATACGTTTTTGTGCCACTGCTTTTTTTACTGCTTCCAAAATAGCGTTGAGATTGGGTCCGGAAAGGTCGTAGGCTAAGCCCCTCTGGTGCATGCTCGTGCCAGGTGCAGCTACCTTGTATCCTTTTGATCGAATGAATTCGAGTGCAGGTCGCCAGGAGTCGGAATCTCGTAGTGTAGGTGGCGTTTTGAAGAGAAAGCCGTTCTTCTCAGCGGTTTTCTTGATAAACGCTAGCTGCTCGGCGGCAGGTCTCCGGACGGAGCTCAATTTTGTGTCTAAAGGCAGGTACAGTCTGAGTGCCTGCCATATTAGTAAATTACCGGAATCCACATGAGGCATGGCTGGTCCCCCTTAGCGTATGGCCATCGGTGCGTGTTGGCCGTGCGGCGAAATCTTATTCCGCCGCGCACGGTTGTCAAGATTTATCAGTCAGTAAGCTGAGTGCCGAAATGGAAGGAGCCCTGTGGCGGAATTTCCAAAATGTGGGTGCCTCATGCTCGAAGTTGCAGGTAGAAATTAAGGCTGGGCCATGCAATATAAAAGGGCGCCCTTTTCAGAGTAGTCTGCAGTGATCTTTACAACACTGTGCTACTCAGGAAAGGAGCACCCTCATGAGTGACGTTAAGTTTATTGGTCTGGACGTACACAAGACAAGCGTCTCGGCAACGGGAGCGGGTGGAACTACGAATGGTTTTCGATTTAGTTTTTAGTCGAGTCTCCGCATCATGCTTCGATGGCAAATCGGATCGACGACGTGCATCGTAAGCGCACCCTTTTGAAAACCGCAAAAGGGTGCGCCACCCGCGCAGATTAGAATCGGCAACAATGAAGGGCAAGCCGTGATGACTGGGACACTTGATCTGAGGGTTAGCTTCCTCAATTTCGCGCACGCCTTGATAGGGGAGTGCCGCGCCTGCGCGCTGGTTAGCCGTTCGATGGAAACTGCAAAACAATAAGGATGGGCCACCCAGGGCGGGTGGCGTACGCTGGGTGCGCCACCCGTCTGCTGCTGGATTCACGTTCAATCCTTGCTGGATTGGCGGTAGCATGAACGAGGAATGAGTTTATTGAAAGGCATTTGGCTAATCTGGTATTCACTGTTGACTGGCACGGGCATATTCCTCACATGGGTTAACTTCTACATCTTCTATTTGCACCACATGTTTATAGCGAGAGGACCGCGTCCGCTTATCTATTTGTGGTTTCTCTTGTGGCCGATGGTATCAGTCATTGGCGTTACCGGGTTGGTCAAACACATACGACGACCTGTGGATTCAAACTAACCCACTACCAAAATGAGTGATTAGAGGGTCGGGAATGAAGGAAAATAAGCTTACGGAATATCTGCACAGCGAAAAGACTTACGAGCAGCAATACCGGAGAGGGGTACGGATGTTGGTCATCCTCCTAATCCTGTACCTGCCTACTGTAGTGGTCATGGGCTTTGGCTTCGCTAAGTTACTGACTTCTGAAGTGCCCTTTGGCCTTACGGCGCTCGTCTATTTGGCCGTAGTCGTTGTCTTGTCTGTCCGCACCTTTATTGCGTACTGCCGATGGACAGGGAAGTATCCCTATTATTGGCTACGCCGATAAAACGGTACGCGTGATAGATCACCTCGGCCTTAAACACAGTTCCAAAAACACTTGTTTTCAGTAACGCCGAAATCCCAAAATTGTACCTTGCAAAGACAATGGCCGGTGCCCTGCCCTTCGTCCGCACTTTCTGATTTTTGTTTTTCGCGGGTGCCCCACACGGGTGGCCCACCCTCTTCCCATTTTGGCTCTTGGAGGGGTGGCCGACCCTTTTCACTTGCCTTTGGTTCTTGTGATCATTCCAAAACTGCGGGTGCCGCACCCTTCCCACCCCAGCAACAAACAGCCAGAACCAACCACATGATCCTTCGGCAAGCTCAGGATGACAAGAGTTGCTGGGGACCCCGGCCTTCGTGGTTCGAAGGGTGCGATTATCCACACCGTCATTGTGACCCGGGGTGGGCGCAGCGGCGAGCGCCGAAGGCGCGCTATTCCTGTAGCCCATGTGCGCACGAGCCATGGGAACGCGTTTCCAGATTCGGTCAGAGCCCGTTAGGGCGGCATGCATTGGAGGTGTTCGATGCGGGCGATATTACGTGGCATAGGAATGCCACCCTCCGGGCTCACAATGTTTTTCACCTGAGTACCATGGCTCCATCGCTCATGGGCTACGGGAGTGCCGCGCCTGCGGCGCTGGTTAGCTGTTCGATGGAAAAAGCAAAACAATAAGGATGGACCACCCAGCCATTTAACCTCCGGACGTCTCTTTGACAAAGATCGTCCGCGAAGCTCAGCGTGAGAAGCATTCGGGAGATTGAAGACTTTTCGTGCCGATTCGAACATTCCTACAATTGAATTACGCCGCGACGTACGGCGATAACGAGTGCCTGTGTGCGATCGTTGGCGCCGAGCTTGTCCATAATGTGCTTCATGTGAGCCTTTACCGTTTCCTCGGTGATGAAGAGCTTCTCTGCGATGTCACGGTTGCGATTTCCTTCCACTAAGTGACGAAGAACCTCCACTTCGCGATCGGTAAGCAGCCCGTCGCTGCAGTATTCCGCCAATTGGGCGGCGATTGGCGCCGGAATGCTCTTCTTCCCGGCATGGACCTGGCGAATAACATCGATCAATTCGCTGGAAGGCATGCTCTTGAGCATGTAAGCATGCGCCCCTTCTGCGAGGGCTCGCCGAATCTCGTTGTCGCGCGCGAAACTAGTCAAGATGATAAAACGTGCATCAGGAAACTCGTCGCGGATAGCGATCATTAACTCGATGCCGCTTATATCTGGAAGCCTGAGTTCCGTGAGGATAACGTCAGCCTTGTGCTTACGGAAATACTCAATCGCCTGGCGTCCAGTGGAAGCATGTGCCACCAACTGCATGTCCCGTTGAGCATTGATAACGCTGGCAATTCCGACGCACCACAGGGGATGGTCATCAACGCTCAAAACCGTGATCTTGTCGCTCATACTTCCTCCGGCAAAATTATTCGTCTGATTACGCTGTCTTTAGTTCTTATTAAACTTCTTGTTCCAATGTTGGAGGGTTCCGGAAATCCCGCAAGAGTGAATACATTCGGAAATCGTCTGGAGCTTTCACGACTAGTTTTGCAAGCAAATACATTTCGAATCGCGTCGCTCGCGCTAAACTGCTTCTCTCAGGATCGCCTCACGAGGCAACGTACGATCTGCGACGGTCGCTATGACGAGAGCGGCACTCAGGACGACCATGACCCAGGCCAGCGTGTGCATTCCGTGATCGGTTGGGTGTTTGCCGAACAGCAGACCCAACAAACTGGAAGCGACAATGGCGCCAACATACTGGGAAGTGCGCAGCAATCCGGCGGCGGTTCCCACCTCCTCGTGAGGCGCCTGCAGATAGACCGCCGCCTGATTCGCGTTAGAGCAGATTCCTTGCGGAAGGCCGAACGGCAGAACCAGGAGTACGAGGAGCGATGCAGCGGTATCGCTCGTAATCAGCGCAATACAGCAAGCGGCGAAAAGAAGACCCAGGGTTCCGAAGATCAGAGGATTACGTATGCTTTTCATCCGTCCGCCAGCGAGAGCGGAGAGAGCCGCAAGGGCGGACATGGGCAACGTGATGAGGCCGGCTTTCGTGCTGCTGAACCCCGGACCCGTTTGCAGCCATTGCGAAAAACCGTACAGCATGCAGTAACTCATCAAATTAATCGCGCCGTAGCGCAGATACGTTACGCTCAGGGGAATGTTGCTCCCGAGCATACGAATGTTGAGAAACGGTTGTTTCGTGCGGAGTGAATGACGCGTAAGCGCGAATCCAAGCAGCACCGACACCGCGAGCATCGGCCAGCTTGGATGGCCAAGACTCATCAGGAAAAACATCCCGGTGAGAAGCACTCCTGCGAAGAGCACGATTCCCAGAGCATCAAGTTCCTGGGCTAGTCTTCCGAGTCCAGCTGGTTTCGTTTCATCTTCGGGAATCCAGAGAAATGCGAGCAGGATTCCAAGAACCGCCAGAGGAAGGTTCACCGTGAAGACCATCCTCCAGCCACCGAGGCCTGTGAGTATTCCGCCGAGCGCCGCTCCGATCGCCACGGTGGACAGTGAGCTCATCGAGAGAATGCCGAGCGCCATGCGCGGTTCGACAGATCCTGTCTGTGCTGCCCGGTTGCGCAGAATTCTGACGGCCGTAGGATAGGCCGCGGACGTGCCAACTCCCAAGAGAACACGTACCCAGATCAAGGCGCGAAGAGAGGGCGCCAACGCTCCCGCCACGCCAGCCAGGGCAACGAGATAGAGACCGGCGAGGAACACACGGCGCGCCCCGAGACGGTCAGCCAGTCGCCCCATTGTTGGCTGCGCGATGGCGCTCGTAATATAGAGCCCTCCGATAAGCAGCCCTGTCTCGGCAACAGTCGCGTGAGAGTCCCTCGCGATTGCCACTAACGCCGTCGAGATCATCGTCGAGTTCACCGGATTCAGCATCGATCCCAGGCAGAGAGGTGCCATGAAACGGAATCCGAACGATCCCTTGGCTGACGGAATCTCCCCAACTGCCGTTTCGATTGTTACGCTCATACTTCCTCGCGCAATT
The DNA here is from genome assembly GCA_035567895.1 of Terriglobales bacterium. NCBI lineage: Bacteria > Pseudomonadati > Acidobacteriota > Terriglobia > Terriglobales > Terriglobales bacterium. The sequence goes on from DATMPC010000014.1 coordinate 28,082, forward strand.
CAAAGATTCCGCTCATGCTGCCGCTGAGTGACTGGCTCGTCCGACAGGATCGGACCAACCTTCGCGACGATGACCATTCTTCAGCCCTCGACGCTGGTCGAGTCGCTCTCGTGAGTACCTCAAGCAAGGGCCTCTATGACCTCGGAAGTTGTTCGAACGCGTCCCAGCATGGGAAATATCGTCTCGAACGCGAACTGATGTGCCTCTGCGCTAATGCTGCTCGTCGCGTCTTCAACGAAGACAATGCCAAAGCCCAGGGCCGCAGCGGCCCGGGCGGTTGACTCGACTCCGTAATTGGTCGCGATCCCACCAATCACAACCGTCTTCACGCCCGCTCGTTTGAGTCTCTCTTCGAGATCGGTTCCAGAAAAAGCGCTCCAGTGCCGCTTGGTCACAACAAGGTCGCCCGCCTGTGCTCCCGAAGCCGGAACCAACTCCGAAGCGATTGCGGGCGGCGGATTCCTGGGATCACCGTGAGAGCGATCGGCGGGAACCTGCAGCATGTTGGCCAGGTCCACCCGAACATAGATGACCGGTGAACTGTGCTTTCTAAATGTCGCTGCAAGCGACGCAGCTTTTGCGACGACCGAGGATGCCGGATGAGGACTCGTTTCTCGTGCCACAATGCCGTGCTGCAGATCGATGAGAATCAGGGCGGAAGTTTTGGGGTCGAGTTGTATTTTCTCCACAGCCTTCTCCAAAAACGAGGACAGCCTCGCTTTCTCTGATATAGAATACGAGGATGCCCTCGCTTTCGTCAAATCCAAATCGACCGGTCCCCCAACAGGAGCGGGCTGCACGAACGCATCAGTTGTTTTTGGATACCGCCGAACGGCTGTTTGTGGAAGTCGGCTACGATGCCATGACGATGACCGCCGTAGCCGAACGGGCGGGGACTTCCATCGGAGCCTTATACCGTTGGTTCCCCGACAAAACTGCAGTGGCGGCGGCGCTGCGCGCCAAGTACACCGTCGAGATTGAGCAACACTGGTCGTCGCTCATCGCAGGCGCGCATACGCTAACCACCGCCAAGTTCGCCGAGTCGCTAATCAGCCGAACAAGGGAATTCGTTCAGCGACGGCCAGCCTATTTCATCCTTCGCGATGCCCCCATCAACGTTTCTCGTAGCGCAGCGGCCCGAAAAACTCTGCGAGAGCCTTTCGTACAAGCCTTTCAGGCAAAAAAACCGACGCTCTCACACGAGGAAGCGCTTCTCATTGCCAACGTCGTCGTGGAAACGGTAAAGGGTTTTCTGTCGATGATCGCTGCGGCTCCTCCAAACCGACGCGCGCCCGTGACGGCGGAATTCACCAAAATGCTCTCGCTGTATCTTGAAGCCAAGTTCCGTTAGCGCGTGGCCGGCTTTCATGTTTGGTGAGGTACGAAATCTAGGAATTGAACGCCTTATGCAATAGACGCATGCCCCGCTATCGCCATCCACTGGCATCGTCGGCTGAAGGCCCATAAATGCTCGGGACGTTGCCGCCCATCGGTCGAATGTACGTGCTCAATTGTCCACGATGGTGAACGGTATCGAACAACGCAATCCACAACAACCCACCCACCGTGTCTTTGAGCAGGATCTCTTCTTTGCCCTGAATCAACCATGCCTGGTGGTTCCAACCGTTGTCGTCCAAGGAATTCAACTGAATAGCAAGCTGGCTATGATCGCGCTCGTAAGTTGAGATCATCTGGTCCCGATCTCCAAAAGTTGCAGGTTCCTGCCAGCGCAAACCGCTGTAAAAGCGTTCCCGGCTCTTGCAAAGATGGATACAACTCTGCTGGGAGGAGACCAGCAGAGCGGCCAGTTCTCCGGCCGAGCGCGACCGGGGATGGGGCCGGTAATCGAGACGATCGCCCGGAAGCGCTTTGAACACCCTCACGAACGCGGGGTATTCTTGCTGCCATCTTTGAATGAAGAACTCCCGGTTGCTAAGCTCTCTGCCAAGCGATTGTGTTGCCATCGACCGTCCTCTCTACGTACGCTAAATTCTAATCTCCGTTGGGCCGGGTGGGCGCACCAAGTTCTTTGGTTCCTCAGCGAAAAAACGAAATCAGAGAGTACTCGATGAGAGGCGGGTGCCCCGGATAGCGCGCGCACGCACAAGTCACAACTAACACGTTGAGTTGATATACCAACGCAGGACGCGGAGAGCGCGCAGTGTGTTCCAGCGGCTTGCCCTGCCGACATCGGTCTCCATCGTCAATGGAATATGTTCGGGATGAAGGAGGTTCAGCGGCCAGCGCCCGTTCTGGTGGCGGCGCTCAATCACCGTTTCGATTGCGTTAGCGACGCGGCTGTCGGGCTTGATTCCTGCATTGCGCAGATAATCGAGTCCACGCAAGACATCGTAGTGCCAAAACGTCGGGAACGAGAAGCGCAGCCAGCGTTTGTCGATGACTTTGCCGGTTCGCAGCGAACGGAACATGCGGCGTTCGAGCAGATAGTTTTCCGCCCTCTTGCGGGCCTTGGTGACGGCCGCGGATTTGCGGCCTGCTCGTTCGTAGTCGAGCAGTCCTTCGAGCACGCAGATGGTGGTATGGAACGAAGAGCGCCGGCTTTTGGGTGCTTCGCAGTTCCATCCGCCATCTTCGAGCTGCTCGCCCAGGAGCTGATTGGCCAGTGCGTCGTTCGGTTCCTTGAAATACGAACCAATGCCGAGGATTCTGCCGTTGATACAGGGTTCCGTTTCGCCGTGAAGGTAGGGCCGGTTGTTGAGCGGCTTAAACACGAGCCCCTTGTCGACGCGGTCGATCATTTTCCGAGCCTCGTTGCTGGCGGGGTCGAGACCGAGGTCCTTCAAGACGACGAGACTGTAGAGGGTAATAAGGTCCCATTTCGGCCCGCCCCAGTGGCCGGCAGGAGATTGGCTGGAGAGAAGTTGGGCTCCCCATCCTTCGGTTGCGACGCGCGACCGCTCGGCAGCAATTGTGTTGGGGTCTTCACCGGTGAGGTCCCTCATGACCTGCCAACGGATGGCCGGGTCAGAATCGAGCAGCCACTTGAGGTGCGCGGGCCGGGGTGCGTAATCCTGGAGCCGCATTGGTCTCTTATAGCACGGGGTATGCAGGTGTTGTCTCGTGGGGCAAGCGGCCCAGCGTGCTTCCTGGTTCAGTTTGGAACTTGAAAGAAGTCGTGTACCTTGAGAACGCCTTCGTTCTTAGCGAGGAGCACCCTTTGTCTGGGAGTCTGATGCAGAAAACCCAAAACGGAAACAAGAATCGGTCACCTGCCAGCGGAGAGGGACCTGGTGAAATTCGCCACTTTCAACACTAATAACATCAACAAGAGGCTGGATAACCTTTTGGCTTGGCTCGCCAAAGCGAAGCCGGACGTTGTAAGTCTCCAGGAGCTCAAGGCCGAGCCCGGAGCTTTTCCCGTAAATGCTCTTCGCAAGCTCGGATACGAAGCAGTTTGGCAAGGGGAGCGTTCCTGGAACGGAGTCGCCATTCTCGCGCGAAACCACGCACCGGTGCTGACCCGCTCAAGCCTGCCGGGCGATCCCAAAGATGTCCAGGCCCGCTACATCGAAGCGGCTGTTCACGGAGTCCTGATCACTTCTATCTACCTCCCCAATGGGAATCCACAGCCTGGTCCGAAGTTCAACTACAAGCTGGCGTGGTTCGAGCGCTTGATTGCGCATGCGGCCGAACTCATGGCGAGCGGCGTACCCGTGGTGTTGGCCGGCGACTACAACGTCGTGCCCACGCCGGAGGATATCTATCCGACTCGATCGCTCGACAACAATGCGTTAATCCAACCTGAAAGCCGGCAAGCCTTTGCGCGTTTGCTGGCGCAAGGCTGGACCGACGCCATGCGCAAGCTGCGCCCATCCGGCCCACTCTGGACATTCTGGGATTACAAATTTGAACGCTGGCAGAAGGACAAAGGCATGCGACTCGATCACTTCCTGCTCTCACCGAAAATGTCGGCGCGACTTGCGGACGGCAGCATAGACCGCTGGGTGCGAGGCGAGGTAAACGCCAGCGACCATGCGCCGGTGTGGATACGGCTCGCTCTTTAGAGACGGGTGTTGCGCGCGATGCTGCTTAGGGAACTGAAGAGCTGCGAGTCCACGTTACAAGACGCTTCTTCAGCCGGCCGAAAATTTCGCTTTCTCGTCGTTTCGTGAGTGAACAACCAAAGGGGGCCAGAGCCTTTGGTGAAGCCGAGCATGGCACCGCGACCATTCTAAAATCGCACCCGCGAACCGAGGCTGTTAATGAGACTCGAATTTCCCGCTTCGAAACCGCAAGATGTTGCGCCCAGGCTTTGATCGAGTGCTTTCCGATTTCGTTTTTTCGCTGAGGTCCCCAGTTTCTGGGTCGATCAACTAGAAGCAAGCGCGACCTGACTGGTTCTCCCGTGAGTCCGCTTATTCTCATGCGAGGATAGAACTATGAGAAATCTGCTTTCCACGTTCTTGACGTCATCGACATTCGCGATTGCCCTGCTCGGCACCGCATTGGCACAACAAACACCTGCGAAAAATGCTCAACACGCTCCGGGCGCCACAACGAAGAAGACTACAACCGCGAAACGTACACCAGCTCCGGCAGCCAAGCCTAAGGCTGTTGCTCTCACCACTCAGCAGGACAAAGTCAGCTACGCGATCGGCATGAACATGGCGAAGACTCTTCAGAGACAATCCCTGGAAGTGGAACCCGATGTTCTTGTCAGAGGGTTGAAAGATGTCCTGACCGGGAACAAGCCTCTCCTGTCCGACGACGAAGCCATGGCTGCTCTCACGGCACTCCAGAATGACCTGCGGGCAAGACAGCAGGAGAAAGCCCAACAACTTGGGCTATCCAACAAGAAAGAAGGGGAAGACTTCCTGGCTGCGAACAAAGGCAAGGAGGGCGTGGTCACGCTGCCAAGCGGTCTTCAGTACAAGATCTTGAAGGAGGGCAGCGGCCCTAAGCCAGCGGCGGCCGACTCCGTGGTCTGCAACTACCGCGGCACGCTGATCAACGGCACCGAATTTGACAGCTCGTATAAACGTGGGGAGACAGCGACGTTTCCCGTGAGTGGCGTCATAAAAGGCTGGACCGAGGCGCTTCAATTGATGCCAGTCGGATCAAAGTGGCAGCTTTTTGTTCCATCCGATTTGGCTTACGGTCAAAGAGGTGCAGGCGCCGATATTGGTCCCAACGCCACTCTCATTTTTGAAGTGGAGTTGCTTTCGATCAAGGGGAAGTGACAGTGGACGGCTGGCATAAAATCGACACATCTTCATACAACGGGAGTGATTGACGATGGCTGACATAAATGGAGTGGTTGTTCGCGGGAGTGCGGCAGGATTTACGCAGGAGATTCTCGTGGGCCGACATCGATTGACGGCAGACGAGCCTGTGGCTGCCGGCGGAACTGACACGGGCCCGACTCCTTACGACTTGCTGCTTGCTGCCTTGGGCTCTTGAACTTCGATGACGGTTGCGCTGTATGCGCGACGCAAGAGCTGGCCGCTCGAAGCAGTCACCGTTCGGCTGCGCCACAGCAGGATTCACGCAGCCGACTGTGCCGATTGCGAAACCAAAGAGGGAATGCTGGACCGCATGGAGAGCGATCTCGAATTCGCAGGGCCGCTAAGCAACCAGCAACGGGCGAAGCTTCTTGAGATTGCCCAGAAATGCCCAGTCCACCGCACCCTCGTCTCCGAAATCGATATTCGCACCCGCCTCTTGTGAGCTCCGGATGAGCCTACTCCTCCGGAGCTCCCGTTGTCTGATCTCCTTGCCCAGCATTTCATGCTGAGCTTCGTCATTGCTGAGTTTGAGGACTCCAGCTTGGCTTAGCGTCGTCATGCTCGTCCGTGCAGTGCCGCAGGTTCTGACTGATTGCCCCTTAGTGATCCGCTCTACTTGATCGGCCGTGAACCGGTGATGAGGATGTCTACCAGTCTCCTGGCGCTTTGCTGCCAGTCTCGGCCCGTCGCCACGTTGGAGACGCCGATGAGAGCCCGAAGTAGATCGAATGCGTCGAGGTCTTTGCGTATGTCGCCGCTCTTGATTGCGCGCTTCACCAGGGCGTCGATCGCTTGCTGGATCTGAGCGCGGGAACCTTCGTAGAGCTTGGAGGCGCCTCCGACGAGCGTGTTCAGTGCCGGGGCGATGATCTGCTTGGCCGCGATGTAATCGACGAAGAGCAGCATCCAGGCGCGTAGCGCTTCAACCGGGGGCATAGTCTCGGCGAACTTGCGCTCGGCTGCGGCTAGTTTTCCTACCTCAGTCCGATAAACCGCCTCGATCAGCGCATCGCGAGTAGGGAAGTGGCGATACAGGGTTCCGGCTCCGACACCGGCCTCTTTGGCGATGTCGTCCAGGCTGGCGTTCACGCCCTGGCGAGTGAATGCGTCCTTCGCCACTTCCAGAATGCGTTCGCGGTTCTGCTGTGCGTCAGCTCTCGGCTTGCGCAGGGCAGATTTTGCTTGTTTCGTAGCCATCAAAAAAAGTTTGCAACCGGAGATAGTCTCCGGTTATCCTATTTACCGATACGGAGACACTCTCCGTTTTAGTTGGAACACAGTGACTTGTCAATAGCAGTTCCCACTAACGTCTTCGTTTTTACCTTCGGGAGGTTAGGAATATGAATTCACTTACCCTTAATAAGTCGCCGAAGAATCTCAATCCTGATTGCGCTGATCGCATGACGATGGCGGAGCAGGAGTTGGCAGCATTCTTCGGCGCGGTGAAAGAGTTGTTCGGATCGGAGCAGGCGGAGCACTCGGCAGAAGACTGGCTGCAGGAGTTGGAAGCAAGCAATGGTCTGCCGGCTTCAGCTCGCGAATGGCGATTGATCACTAAAAGGGTTACGAAGCAGCTCGCGATTCAATTGAATGCTTCGTCCCTGTCAACTGGATCGCAAGTACTTAGTAGGAGGAACAGAATATGCGTGTTTTCGTCACAGGTGCCACAGGCTTTATAGGTTCCGCAATCGTCCGGGAGCTGATCGACGCGGGCCATCAAGTGCTTGGTCTTGCTCGCTCAGATGCGGGCGCTAAATCCCTTATCGCCGCCGGTGCCCAGGTGCATCGCGGTTCGCTCGAAGATCTCGAGAGCCTGCGCAGCGGAGCGGCTGCAGCAGACGGCGTGATCCACACTGCGTTCATCCACGACTTCAACAACTACGCGCCTGCAGCCGAGGCGGATCGGCGGGCGATCGAGACGCTCGGCGCTACGCTTGCGGGCTCTGACCGCCCTTTGATCATCACTTCCGGGACCTTGGTCGTTCAACCCAAAGGCCCTTTCGCAAAGGAGGAGGATGAACACAATCCGAGCTTTCCACGCAAATCCGAAGACGCGGCACTTGGGTTGGCAGAGCGTGGCGTGCGCGCGATGGTGGTTCGCCTTCCTCCGTCGGTGCATGGCGAAGGCGATCACGGCTTCGTTCCCGCTCTCATCGGCGTCGCGAGGGAAAAAGGTGTTTCGGCGTATGTTGGTGACGGGCTTAACCGCTGGCCCGCGGTGCACCGACTGGATGCTGCGCGCCTCTTCCGGCTCGCGCTGGAGAAAGGTTCCGCTGGAGCGCGTTATCACGGGGTCGGCGACGAAGGCGTGCCGGCTAGAGACATCGCTGATGTAATCGGCCGACAGCTAAACGTGCCCGTCGTCGCCAAGTCGCGCGAGGAAGCAGCCGACCATTTTGGCTGGATCGGACCCCTCTTTGCTATGGACGGTCCGGCTTCAAGCGTGCAAACGCAAGAACGGCTGGGATGGCGTCCGGCTGGGCCTGCGCTCATTCCCGATATCGACGCGCACTATTTCGAAACAAGTGCGTACGCGGAGCCTCTGCACAGTTAGCATTGGCCAGATCTCATAACCGATCGAACAGACCAAGATAGGAGAACAGAAATGGTGGAAGTATTTGGGGCGACTTCGACAACGGAAGAAGTCTTGTCGGGAATCAATCTGCGCGGCAAACGAATTCTTGTAACCGGTGTTTCAGCCGGGCTTGGAGTTGAGACTGCGCGTTCTCTTGTGGCCCACGGGGCACAAGTTGTAGGCGCGGCGCGAGATTTGGCCAAGGCTAAAGCCGCGACCTCACAGGTGCAAAAGGATGCGGCGAAGGGCAGTGGCAGCTTTGAGCTGGTTGAACTCGACCTGGCCAGTTTAAAGAGCGTTCGCGCCTGCGCCGATCGACTGCTCGAAAAAGGTGAGCCCTTCGACGTGGTCATTGCCAATGCCGGAGTTATGGCAACACCCTTTGGCCATACGGCAGACGGCTTTGAGACCCAGTTCGGTACCAATCATCTGGGCCACTTTGTCCTCGTGAACCGGATTGCACGGCTTATCCGCGCAGGTGGGCGGCTGATCAACCTCTCCTCTGCGGGCCATCGTTATTCGAATGTCGACCTTGAGGATCCCAACTTTGAGCGGACGCCCTATGAGCCCTTCGTTGCCTATGGCCGATCGAAGACGGCGAACATCCTGTTCGCAGTTGCCTTCGACAAACGGCACCGAGGCCGTGGGGTGCGAGCTGCGGCTGTCCATCCTGGAGGCATTCAGACTGAGCTGGGACGTTACGCGGAGCCCGGCCGCATAGAAAAGGTTGTTGAAGAAATCAACCAGCAACTCGCAGCACAGGGTAAGGCGCCGTTCCAGTGGAAGACCATTCCTCAAGGAGCCGCAACTTCAGTGTGGGCCGGCGTGGTTGCAACCGCCGACGAGATCGGCGGCCGATATTGCGAGAACTGCCACGTGGGCGATATCGTGCCGGACAACGCGACCATAACCGCCGTCAGCGAAGGCGTGCGCGGATACGCGCTCGATCCAAAAAACGCTGAGACACTCTGGAAGAAAAGCGAAGAACTCGTTGGAGAGTCCTTTTAGGTTTCCTTATTACAAACTGATGAGCAGGAGGAACGAAATGATTGAACAGACTGATCTCGCCGGCAGCTTCACGCTCCCTGGCACATCTATGAGCGTGAACCGCATGGATTATGGCGCAATGCAGAGCGGAAATTCGCTCAGGCCATGCCGCCTGTCGAAGGGTTGATTGCGACTACGGTGCCGGCTGTTTGGTGCTGGCGTGGGAGAGTGCTGCACCCCCAGTTTGGCTACCGCCAACCAAGACAACAAATGTTTGATCCGAAGGGGCCGCCACCCGTCCGCCCATGTCGGGACTACTTCTTCAATCTCGGCAGTTGCATACCGCGTGCTATGTAGCCGCAGCCTTCTGATCCGGCATGCCATTCGGAACCAGCGGCATCGCGCGTAGACGCTTGCTAGTGGCGTTGAAGATGGCGTTTGCCACCGCCGGAGCCAGTCCGACGATGGGTGTCTCGCCGGCGCCGAATGGCTGCACGTCCTTGCGGTTAATAATCTCTACTTCGATCGAAGGCAGATCGCGAAAGCGCGGTACGCGATACGACGAGAAGTGCGGATTCAGCACGCGTCCGTTCGCAAAGTGCACATTCTCGAACAACGCTCCACCGATACCTTGAACAATCGCTCCCTCGATCTGGTTTCGCAGGCCATTCGGATTCACCACTGGCCCGCAGTCCCAAGCCTCAACCACACGCTCGATCCGCACGGCCCGGCTCTTTGGATCGACGGCCAGTTCCGCGCACGTAGCCACGTATCCGCCTTTGTCGAATCCCCCAGCGATGCCAAAGCCGCGTGATGTTGAGGCCTTCTGTTGTCCCCATCCGAAGCGTTTAGCGGCGGCTTCAAACACCGCGCGCAAACGAGGATCGTTGATGTTCTTCAAGCGAAATTCGAGCGGATCCATACCAATCGCATGCGCCAGTTCGTCCATGGCGCTCTCACGCGCGAAGTGGTTGGCGGTCGCGGCCAAGCCGCGGTAGGAGCCCTGACGTAAAGGCGGCATCTGCGTTGGGTGATACTGAATCCTTTGGTGCGCGACGTTATAGAGCGTGTTGATAGCCGCCGGACCGGAGTTGTAGTTGTGGAACTCCCAGGCGACCAGCGTGCCGTCGGTGCGCGCACCGGCGCGAACGTCAATCACACCTGCCGGGCGAAAGTACGCCCAGGTAAATTCCTCTTCCCGAGTCCACTGCAACTTTACCGGCTTTCCAACGGCTTTTGCCAGACGCGCCGCTTCCACGGCGCACTCTCCCGTGTGCTTCCCGCCATATCCCGATCCCGTATCGGGAACAATGACGCGCACATTCTTCTCGGGAATGTGAAAGGCCTGCGCCAACTCATCACGAACTGCAAATGGACGCTGCGTACCGGTCCACACCGTTAACTTATCGCCATTCCATTCAGCGACGGCCGCCCGTGGCTCGAGCGGCGCATGTTGGATATACGCCACCGTGTACGTGCTCTCAATCTTCTTGTCTGCCGACGCCATGCCGCTTTCGACCGAGCCCGTCTCGTGTGAGTTAGAACGGCCTCCGCCTTCTCTGGCCTCTGACGTTCCGCCAGTCTTTGCGCGAAGGGAATCGTAGAGCTCCATCTCCGAGATTTGTGGCGGAGTGTTCCACTGCGCCTTGATCGCGGAAAGAGCGCGAGTTGCAGTGATGGAATCGGGTGCGACAACGCCAACGAAATCTCCATCGTGCACCACAGTTACGTCAGGGATTCGCTGGGCTTCGACTGGCGCAGTATCAAGGGAAGCGAGTGTGCTGTGAAGGCCTGATGGACGCAGTACCTTGCCATACAGCATTCCAGGTCGTGCCAGGTCTGACGTGTACTTGTGCCCTCCTGTGACGAATTCGCGGCCGCCAACTTTCGCTACTGGAGTTCCGGCAACTTTCCATTGCTCCGGAGGCGCAAGCGGCGGATCGTCAGGGATGAGCTTCACTAGCTGCTGTCCCAGCAGAAGCTCTCCGTAACGGATCGAACGATTGTCCGACGTATTTTTGATCGCCCCGTCGGCGACGACGAGCTGTGTGCGATTCACTCCGAGCCGCTCAGCCGCTTTGTCAATCAACAAATCCCGGGCCGCAGCGGAGATATTGCGCAGCTCGGTTCCCATTTGCGGAGTTGTTCGGCTGCCAAAAGTGCCCATGTCAAAGGGGCACAGCTCCGTGTCGGCCATCACCATGGCGATCGTGCTCACCGGAACGCGCAGCTCTTCAGCCACCTGCTGAGCGAGGGAGGTGCGGATGTTCTGTCCCATTTCGGTCTTACCGGTGAAAACGGTCACGCTGTTGTCGGCGCCGATGTGAATCCAGGAAGCAATGTCGTGCGGAGTACGGTCAGCTTCATTGCCGGCAGTGCGGGCGCCGGACTCCTGCATAGCGCGGGCATCCACGGTGCAGACCAGCAGTCCTGCGCCAACGAGCTTTAATAGTTCGCGGCGGCTCAGAACGAAGCTATGTTGGACGCGGTCAGGTGACTGTTGCAGGAGCTCGTTATCAAAGCTCATCGTGAACCTCCTGCAGTTCCGGAACCTGAGATCGAAGATTTGGTGTGCATCTGTTCGCTGGCGGCGCGTCTGACCGCCGCAACAATCCGCGCATAGGTTCCACAGCGGCAGATGTTGCCATTCATGCCGCGAATGATCTCGTCATGGCTGGGTTTGGGATTCGAAGCAAGTAATCCAACCGCAGACATGATCATGCCTGGCGCGCAGTAGGCGCACTGGAACGCTTCTTCATCGAGGAACGCTTGCTGTACCCGGTGTAAACGGCCATTGCTCTCCAGACCTTCGATGGTTGTAATCTTGCGGCCAGCGGCGGAGGCGGCGAGCGTGTGGCACGAACGCACAGGCCGCCCATCAAGCAGCACCGTGCATGCGCCGCACTGGCCCTCCCCGCAGCCATACTTCGTGCCTGTGAGATTCAATCGATCGCGCAGGAGATAGAGCAGCATCTCATCATCTCCCACCTGCACATGATAGTCAGCGCCATTGACGTGAAAGAGGATCTTCGCCATCGCGCACCTCCGGCAAATATTGTCGCCCAAGCAGCGAATCGCTGCAGACCGTTTGATCAATTTCAGCTGGGTGTACCCACGTCAGGATCGCGCTTCATGTAGAACTTGCGCTCGTCCTCGCGCACAATGCGGAAGCCGAGCCGCTCGTAGAGCCGTACAGCAGGGTTGATCTTCACCACATTAAGACGCACCGCCCGATTCGTCTGATTGGCTTCGCCAATCAGGCGATGGATCATATCAGTCCCAATCCCCCTCCGCTGAAAGGGTCCATCCACAAAGAGCTGCGCGAGGAAGATCGCATCATCCTCTATGAAGCTTTGTAACCACCCTATATCGGAACTATCGAGGGCAATGATGCGGACCTGGGTCGCCTGCCATTGCTCCTGGAAGCTGGCTTCCTGAGAAGCTTGATTAAGACGCAGCTCCTCGATGATCGTTTTCATTCCGGCAAAGTAGAGACGTTTGCAGTAATCGAAGTCCCGCGTCCCGGCAGGACGAAGCGCAATCCGCATAGCCAATTATCTTCCGGGTTTAGAAGGCGCGGGTCTCGCGAGGCGTCCTGGCGTGAATTTACGTTGTTAAAGAAGCAAAGGACAGGCAGACTTGGGGCCGGGTATCACGGCACTGGCCTCTAAGGAATACAGGCTCTCAGACCCGGAGGTATTTACTGCCGTCAAAACGTAATAGTAAGTTTCGCCGGGCTCCACAACATTGTCATTCCACGCGGTCGGCGAAATTAACAAGCTGTTGAGTTTGTTGTAAGCCGGCCGCCATCAACACTTTCTATAACGTCGCGAACCAGAAGATTCAGTTCCATCCGGCATCGGCGCCACCCTTGCGTCAAGGCTCCTATCGCGGTTTGGCGGCCACCGCCAATCACTTCGCACGCGAGAGTGCCATGGACGAAATCGCGCATGCGATCGGCGTGAATCCACTGCAGTTTCGCTTGAAGAACATTACCGATCCTCGCTTGCGCGCGGTTTTTGAAAGCGCGGCGAAGCGCTTCGGTTGGGGACAACAGAAATCTTCGGCATCACGCGGCTTCGGCATCGCCGGCGGATTCGAGAAAGGCGGATACGTCGCTACTTGCGCCGAGGTGGCCGTCGATCCGGAGAGCCGCTCCGTGCGCATCTCGCGTGTGGTCGAGGCCTGGGACTGCGGGCCGGTGGTGAATCCTAATGGTTTGAGAAACCAGATTGAAGGTGCGATTGTCCAAGGCATCGGTGGAGCTCTGTTTGAGGATGTGCACTTTGCCAACGGACGTGTGCTGAATCCGCACTTTTCTTCCTACCGCGTGCCCCGCTTCCGCGACCTTCCGGCGATCGAAGTTGAGATCATTAACCGCAAGGACGTGCCACCGTTTGGGGCGGGCGAGACGCCGATCGTTGGCCTGGCTCCCGCCGTAGCAAACGCCATCTTCAATGCCACCGGTACGCGTTTACGTGCAATGCCGCTGGTTCCAAATGGTATGCCAGAGAAGAAGACCGCTAGCTAAATAACCTGACGAATCACGCCAGCTGCCCTACGCGGTGCCCGCAGTCGAGGTGTCAGTGAATCCTCAAGTGATGGTGGCCAGAGAGGGAATCGAACCGCCGCCAGCCTTTTCAGGACTGTAGTCACCCGGACTCATCTTGTGGATGATGTATCGCTTTAGCTCCGCGAATCGCACCAATTGTGGTGCCGTTTTATAGGCTCACCAGGGGAGTCGGGAGATAACGGGGCGTCGCCTCCATCAGGCGCATTACCGTGCGCCATTGAAGCAGAGCTTTCGGTACCATTCCGTGATCACCGGTTAACTCGACATGCCGGCATCTGGGTCTCGCGATGTCGTACCCACGCAGCCGCGATCTGCAGAAGAGCTTGCGCCCGAGCTTCCCGAACCTTCTCAACTGAGTAGCCCAGAAGCACCCCGCACTCAAGGTCAGACATTCGTTCGAGAACAGACATCACGAAGACAAACCGCTCGAAGTCATCAAGCGCCAGCACGTGACAGAGATCGGAGTCTATGAGAGTTCGCGCGCGCTTGCAGACTGAATCGGTAGCTGACAAAGATGCGCTCTCAGCGTCTGGATGAGGCTTCAATGCGCGGATAGCGTTTTGGATGATCGTGCGCCGCGCCCATTTATGCGCCCACACCTTGAATGCCTGGTTCGCCTGAACAGTCTCCTCGATACCAGCTATGAAGCATTGCTCTGCTTTGTCGTGATCGCCTGTCAGCAACAAGGCAAGCAGGTAGAGGCTGGCCATGTTCTCCTGAAAGATCCTTTGGAAGTCTTCGACGACCGCGTACTCATGTATTTCGACCTTCCCATTCTGGTGCTTCATCGTGCCACCTCCTCGAGGTGCCGGCGTAGCTCTATACATGGATAAGGCAAAACGCATGCCAAACTTCGCGTCTGTAAGTGAATGAATTTGCAGTGCAGGGAATACGAGGCAGCACTCAAAGAGCCGAAAGTGCCGACGGCAGAATCGACAGCCAGACTCGATGAAATGTTCGCGTTGCCGTCGCCCGATTGGGGCTCCGCGGATGAGGTGATTGGGATAACCAACATTAATGCAGCCAGAATGACTATCGACTTCCTTTTCATTCTTTTAGCTCCTCAATCCGTTTGCTCTGGGTTGCGCGAGTCGAATTGGACTGCTTGTGCAGCTTGACCACGGTTCCTCCCTCTTCAAACTGAACTTCGTCCATCAACGCTTGCATGAGGTAGATACCGCGGCCGTGAGCTGATAGCCGGTTCTCGGGTGCCGTTGGATCCGGCACTAGGCGGCTATCAAAACCTTGTCCCAAATCCCGAATTGTGACTAATACTTCTCCATCCTGGCTGCAGCGGGATGCGACGTAGACGCGCTTCTCGGGGTTTTCATGGTTGCCGTGGACGATCGCGTTCGTAAGCGCCTCACGCAAAGCGATTTCGATGTCGACTTCGCTCCCATCCTCACTTCGGAACCTCCTGATAAAGCGCATCAGTTGATCGAGGAACGGAGAGATGGCTTCCACCTGGCTCGGAATGGACTGATGCAGCTCGACGAACGGACTGAATTGGGAAGTTGAAGGCTGGCCGATAAACGATTGTGACTGAGCCATGGCTTGCGACTCCTGTTGTAAGTCTCCGTGCCATCACTGCAAGAAGTGACCGGTTCTCGACACTGAAGATCGTTAACATCTGATTTCCTTTACAGTTCGGATAGAGGCAATGCGCATGCCAAACTCTTGCTGCCGCAAGTGAATGAATTGTCGTCATGGACAGTGAGAGTGGTTTTGGAATGGTTGAAACTGTCGATGACAAATTCGGCAACTACCCGGACGGCGCTGGTTATGCGTCCAGGTCAAGCGTGTTCAGATCTGTACATTTCTTGGTTCCGGAACTGAGACGCCGAGTTCCTTAGTTTTAGCCGGACCCAGTGCGTTAGCGATGGCGAACCTCGGGCTACTCGATTGAGTCCTTAGGATTCGGTCGCGCCTGCCCTTGGGGCGACCCTTATCGTGAGGATGTCCATAGATGGCTTTCAAAATGTTCAACAGTTCTGACGGGTCCATATTTCCAAATCTCCGCTGAATGAAGTTGTTTTGCTGCTCGCTGCTCATTTTCGAAAAAGCAAACAATCGCAGAGAGTTAGGACGCGCGGAAGAGTGTGGTATTGGAATTTCATGGCGCTTTTTGGGAAATGGCGAAGTCAAAAGAGCAAGTCTCACAGGGTGCGAACGTACAGGCACAGACCGGAAATCAGCAAAAGCGCAAACAGAAGCGCGATGATGATCCACATCCCATCGCTACTTCTTTGGTCTCTTTCTGCACGCTGTAAATCGGGGTCTAGGTAATGGATTTCGTTCCAAAGATCTATGCTGTTTCCGGGCTCTTCGCTGATGGCATCTCTCGCCAAGTTCTTTCGCACCTGCGTTACCTCCGCTCGAGGATTAAGACCTAAATGAGGGCCCGCGAATTCCAGACGCTATTGAAGATCAGCCCCTTTTGCTTACGCACCCCACAAAAGCAATACATGTGCCAAACTTACTGCCCGCAAAACAATGAATTTCAGTGCAAAAGTTCAGAAGTAGTGATGGAAGAGCCGAGAGTGCCGACGGCAGATTCGACTGCTAAGGTGGGGCGGATTGTGCTTTCAAGGTCACTGCTGTCGCCTGGGTAGCGCAGAAAGCTGCGACCTTTAGCGGAACAAAATCATCTATCCTGCGGGTAAATTTGACCTGCCAGCGGAACTGATCTCTCCATGAGGGACATGAGCACAGAGCCCATCATCGCGGGTGCAAACAACGGGGAACGTCGCGAGACTCTCCTTGGTTTGAGCGATACCGCCCGCCTGCAATTGCTACTGGACCTGACGAAACGAATCACGTCGAACCTACAGCTTCGGGAAGTATTGCGCGCCATCGCAGCGAATGTTCGTGAGGTCATTCAGTGCGATGCCGTTGTTATTTCGCTGCCGGATATGTCATCAGGGACGGTCAGGGTATACGCTCTTGACTTTCCTAATAGTAAGGGGCTCATCGCGGAAGAGCAGATCGTCGCAATGTCAGGCGCGGCCAGGCGAGCTCTTGAAACTCTGGGACCGGTGACCTCATACACCGACGACGACGTTTCTCCTGAGATTCGCGACATGATACTCGCCGAGGGTTTAAAGACCCGCTGTTTGATTCCTCTTATTAATCACAGCCGTGTGGTTGGCTTTCTGGGAATTATGCGGAAAACGGAGGATGCTTTCACGCAAGAAGATATAGAGTTCCTCACCCAAGCATCCGGGCAAATCGCGATTGCCATTGAAAACGCCGTGGCATACCGCGAGATTTCGGACCTTAAGGACAAACTAGCCCAGGAAAAGCTCTACCTCGAAGAAGAGATTCGCAGCGAGATGGGCTTTGAGCAGATCATCGGAAGCAGCACAGCGTTGAGACATGTGTTGGAGATGGTTAACACGGTTGCTCCCACTGATTCCACAGTCTTGCTGCTCGGTGAAACCGGAACGGGAAAGGAATTGATCGCTCGCGCGATTCACGAACATAGCCGACGAAAAGACCGGACTTTCGTGAAGCTGAACTGTGCTGCGATTCCTACCGGTCTGCTGGAAAGCGAATTATTTGGGCATGAAAAAGGAGCATTTACGGGGGCCATTTCCCAGAAAATCGGACGCCTGGAGCTCGCCGACCACGGCACTCTGTTTTTGGATGAAGTCGGTGACATTCCCACTGAGATTCAACCGAAGCTCTTGCGAGCATTGCAGGAGCGGGAATTTGAACGACTGGGAAGCACTCATACCCGGAAGGTGAATGTCCGTCTGATTGCGGCTACCAATCGAGATCTCGAAAAGATGGTTGCTTCTCGAGAATTTCGAAGTGATCTGTACTACCGCCTGCATGTATTTCCGATCCGAATACCACCGCTGCGGGACAGAAAAGAAGATATTCCGCAACTCGTGAGTTACTTCGTCCAGAAGTTTGCAAAGCAAATGCAGAAGAAGATTGAAACGATTTCGCCGGCGGTAATGAAAGGGCTGACGGCTTGGGAATGGCCTGGCAATATCCGTGAGCTGGAAAACTTCATGGAGCGGGCGGTGATTGTAACGCGCGGCAAGTCGCTTGAGGCTCCCCTCGGAGAGCTCCGAAAGACCACTTATGAAACGCCAGCTCCTGGCAACGCGCAGTCTTCACAGCAGGACATCGCTGACATCGTCAAAGAAACGATCCACGCGCTGAATTCAAAAAAGACTGTGATGAATGATTACGCAACAAGACAACGAGAAGAAATTGTACGTGCGCTCACCGATAGCAAGGGGCGCGTCGGTGGAGAGGATGGCGCTGCCGCACGCATGGGCACCAAACGCTCCACTCTCCTTTCTCGTATCAAAAAGTTTGGCATAGACCCCAAGCAATTCGCCTAATCGGTCGTTTTCGATTCTTGCATCGAGATTCTTGCATCTGCCTCGTACTAAGCAGCCTCGACATAAAAGCACATCAGTACCGTTTGCGGTAGCGAATGGGTGCTGTGGTGCCAGGCGCAGTAAGAAGAAAACAACTCTTTCACCACTTCGCAGACCGTACTGACCAGTATCGCGACTAGGCCAAGTCCGAACCACAGCAACCTTGAGAATGGTGCACCGTCGCGTTCTCTCGCTTAGCTGACGAATCTGCCGTCAGCAGTTTCGGCTATTCGGGGACTACTCTCCTAGTCCCGCATTGAAAATTCATTGACTTACGGCTCCGCAGGTTTGGTATGCCCCTTGCCTTATCGCAGCTGGGAGAAGTAATGCTGAAGATCGCGCTCATCCATTCGGGTCGAGCGGCGAAAAGGAAATCACAGTAAGGAGCTACAAAATGAAAACTAACTTCATTCTCATCGCGATTGTCTTAGCGGTACTTATACCAATTACTTCATCCGCGCAGACCAAATCCGGAAACAGTAATACGAACGATGACATCGGAAGCGCCAATTCCGAACAGGTTGACGCTGTCTTGGCCACACCTCCTGCAGTACCGCGCGGCCCA
Organism: Terriglobales bacterium; assembly: GCA_035567895.1. NCBI lineage: Bacteria > Pseudomonadati > Acidobacteriota > Terriglobia > Terriglobales > Terriglobales bacterium. Next base: position 46,425 of record DATMPC010000014.1, read on the forward strand.
AAGCAACTGTTGCAGGACTATGAAACTGAAATGGCAGAGATTACGCATCGATTTTCTGCAACCCTCTTGCAAATTACCGACGCTGTGCAGCGCGGAGAACTCACCAGCGAGCAAGGGCAGAAAATCAGTTCTGAGCAATACCAAGTGGCGCAGATGCAATTTGAGCTGCTCGGCGCCTGGAGTGCCATGTTGCAACAGGATCTGGATCGGGTTCCTGATCCTGGAGCTCCAGCGGCTTCCAGTCAGGCCGAAGATAACCAAGTCATCCTGGTAGCGCTGCCGTTCTCATCGTTTCAGCTGAATCCTTCATTGGCAGAATATTTGGACTTGAGCCAGGCGCAGGTTGAACGCATCGAGCAAGTGATGGCACGAGAACGCCGAAGTCTTCAGCCGCTGATCACAGAGCTGCAAGCAACAAGGGAGAAGTTGTTGGCTGCGGACCCAGTCCACACCAGCGGCAAGGACCTCAAAGCACTTGCCAACGCACAAGCAGGACAGTTGGCGAAGTTGATCGTGGCCAACGAACGTATGCAGTCGGAGATCTACAAGCTGCTCACTCTAGAACAGCAGCACAAACTCAACGATTTGAAACGCGGCGCTGAATCGTCGACCCTTGCAAAAAAGTGATCGAAGGGAGGTCACATGTTATCCGTAACGTTATGCGAATGTAAGCGAGTCAGGCGAAAAGCAATCCAAACTGAAAGGAGCTTGATATGAGATTTCGCAAAGTACCAGCCATTACCTTCTTGGCGATCCAGTTAGCAACCGCGGCCTTTGCTCAGCATGTCGCGGTTGATTATGACCATGCCGCAAACTTCAGACAAATCAAGACATATTCATGGGCGAAGCTTCATACTGCCGACCCCATCACGGATAACCGTGTGAAAGAAGCGATTGACCAGGAGTTAGCTGCTAAGGGCTGGAGTCAGGTGTCTAGTGGCGGAGACGTTGCGCTTGTGGTGGTTGAACAAACGTCCGTGCGTGAGCAGTACGACAGCTTCTACAACGGGTTCGGCGGCCGGCGCTGGGGAGGCGGCATGGTAGACGAAACTACCACGGTCGACCACTACGAAGTTGGCACGCTGATCGTCAGCATGTTCGACGGCAACTCCAAACAGTTGATTTGGAGAGGAACAGCGAGTGGAGATGTGTCAGACAATTCCCAAAAGAAGATAAAGAGCCTCGCGAAGGTTGTCCAAAAGATGTTCAAGAACTTTCCGCCGAAAGCCGCATAGCTCGTGACGTGGGGTCACAGGCAAAGCCCGGACTCGCTTTGAGAACTTCGGGCGTCGTTTTACGAGGGATTGCTATATGTTGAGAAAGCTCATATTAATTTGTGCGTGCCTGTGCTCTATTCCTGCGCTCTGCCAATCCGCAGGCAGCACAAAATATCAGATCGCGACTATCGTGGCCGTCAATCCACATTCTACTATGCTGCCACCGATTCCCAGGCCCCAAGCTATGATCTCTCCGTGCAAATTGGGAACAGGATCTATGTCGTGTTGTACACTCCGCGGCTGGGATTGCAAACCGCAAAGTATGCGGCTGGCCGTCAGGTTCTAGTCCTGGTCGGCGAAGAGACGCTGACGTTCAACGATATTTCTGGAAATGCGGTCGAGGCGGCGATTCTGACTCACAGGATTGTTGCCGCCACCCGTACGCGTTAGCACCTGCGGTCGGGCTCGTCCCTGTCGTTCACTCGGCAGAAGGAGAGAGATGCGCCACAGTAACCTAAAGCACGGGTTTGCAGTGTCTGTCCCACTCGCACTTCTCATCGTCAATTACGTTTCACCACTTCGCAGACCGAAGGAAATGAGCGCTGGTGGAACCATCGCTCTCCTGCCACAACCGAAATAGCGACGCCCCCAACGACACTCTAGACACAAGTCTTCACGCTTTGCTGCCGAGTCTGCTGTCGACAGTTTCGGCTGTTCGACGATTACTCTCCTAGTCCCGGATTGAAAATTCATGCACTTACGGCCGCGAAAGTTTGGCATGCACCTTGCCTTTATCCGAACTGCAGAGGCCAAGGACATGTTGAAGATCTCCGTTATCGACAACCGAACTCAGCGCAGGTTGATTTTGGAGGGCAAGCTCATCTCACCGTGGACCGCCGAGCTAAGGACCTTCTGCGAAAAACTCAGAGCGGACCTCGATGAGCGCGAACTGGTGATCAACATCAAGCACTTAACAGCCATTAGCCAGGAAGGAGAGAACCTCTTGCTCGAGCTGATGAAGGAAGGCGTGAGATTCCGCTCCCAAGGCCTGTTTACCAAACAAGTCTTGTCTCAACTCACTCGGAGACTTCGCAAAAACATGCAGGGGATGGAAAGATGAAGGACCAGATCGGGAATGCTACAACAAACAACTACGAGACGGACGAGCACTGTCAGAGGAGCGTTACGGAGCAAATGGCCAGTCTTTACCTGTCTGACTTTGTGTTCACGGACGACGTTTGCCATCGTCTTAGTGCTCGTCATTTCGGCCTCAGTGCTGTATGTGATCGCGTGGTCAATCGCTCTTCAGGCGATCGATTCATTCATCACGGCTCTGGCTGCGGGTCTCCTTGCCAGAGCAAAGTAATCAGCGATCCGGGCATTCGCAAGCCTGAAACAGGAACTCCCGAAGGAATGTGCACCGAATATCTGCTTTCACGACCCGTGCCAGTAATACGCCTGAGGCGACAAGACGACCCATTGGCTTCCTCCCCTGGTCAACCCTGCCAATGTCGTGCCTCAGGCGCATTATGGGCACGATTCGAAAAGGGAATCAGGAGAATGAGCCCAATGACCCAATTGATCGCACATGCAGGAAAAGATCGGCTGGGTTTGCGGATTGCAAATCTGATGTTGACCGCGATGTTGTGCGGTGTGATGCCGGCAGCAGGACAATCCAACCTCGGTTTGGGAACGATGACGAGTTACGGAACATCCCAAAGCTCGGCACGAGGACAAGGGGACGTATTCGCGGGAAGCGTGCCGAGTGGTCCTGCAACGAGCGAGGTCTTGCACTTAACCCTGCATGACGCAGTCAATCGAGCTCTTCGGTACAACCTCGGGACGATTGAGAGCGGAGAAAACGCAACCATAGCTCGCGGCCAGCGGCTGCTCGCGCTGAGCGATCTCTTGCCGCAGGTAAGCGCAGGGGTTTCTGAGTACGTGGAACAAACCAGTGTTGCCGTTCTGGGAATCAAGAACGTACCGCAGATTCCGAGAGTCATTGGACCGTTCAGTTACAGCAGCGCGGACGCGAGCGTCAGTGCAACCCTGTTTAATTTCTCGTCGATCCAACGTTTTCGCGCAGCGCGAACCGCTGAACAGGCCTCGAAGCTCAGCTATCAAGACACGCTTGACGCCGTCACGCTGGTCGTCGGCAACTCTTATCTGCAGGTAATCGAATCGGCTTCCCGCATTGAAGCTCAGGAAGCTCAGGTGCGAAATGCAAAGGCGCTCTACGACCAGGCGCTCGATTCATTCCAGGCAGGCACTGCTCCGAAGATCGATGTCACTCGTACCGAAGTTCAACTCCACACCGAGGAATACAACCTCAGTATCGCTCGTAACAATTTCGATATCGCAAAGCTCAATCTGGCCCGCGCTATCGGACTCCCTTTGGGACAACACTTTGATCTCGCGGACCAGCTTCCGTATTCCGATATCAATCCTCCAGCCTTGGAAGATGCGCTGAAGACGGCTTACGGTTCGCGCAGCGATTTCCGCTCCGCGCTCGATTCGCAAAAGGCAGCTGAACGAACGCTCTCCGCGGCGAGGGGGGAACGGTATCCGGTGGTTGCCGTGAACGGCGATTACAGTGACGTCGGTTCGACCTTCGGACATTCCAATGGAAACTTCACCTTTCAGGCAGGAGTTCGAGTACCGGTGTTCACGGGTGGTCGCATTAAAGGCGACATCACCGAAGCGGAAGCTTCTTTGCGACAACGAAAAGCAGAAGCTGAAAACATTCGCGGACAGGTTGATTACGACGTGCGCACAGCATACCTCAATCTCAATGCCGCCAAAGAACAAGTCGATGTTGGGAAGCGCAACGTCGATCTTGCCAATGAGAGCCTTGCTCGGTCCAAAGACCGCTTCACCTCTGGGGTTACCGACAGCGTAGAGGTAGTGCAGGCCGAGCAGGCTCTCGCCAGCGCCAACGATCAGTACATCACCAGCGTGTACAACCACAGCCTCGGCAAGCTCGCGCTCGCTCGCGCCTTGGGAGTCGCACGCACCGATTACAGCCAGTACTTAGGAAGGAAATAATGTCAACTGAAACCAATGCCGCCAAGACTCTCAGGCTTCCCGAAGTGGAAAGCTCCGCCAAGGCCGGTCGCGACAGCGAACCTGAAGGGCCGATCGCCGTCGAGGACCTCGAAAAGCTGGCGACCAGTGTTGATGCAACGGAGAAGCGACGCAGAAAGATGGCACTCCTTCTGCTGGCCGCTGTGTTGGTTCTGATCGGCAGCATTTATTTCGCCTGGCGTGCTTTCCAGTATGAGGACACCGACGATGCTCAGATCGACGGGCACATCATGCCGTTGAGCGCGCGCATTACTGGCCAGATCCAGGAAGTAAGGGTCATTGAGGGACAACTGGTGCACGCCGGCGACGTGCTCGTGACCATCGACCAAAGGGACTACAAGATTGCCGTAGCGCAAGCGCAAGCAAATGTCGCGGATGCCGAAGCCACGGCCGCAAGTTCGCATTGGAACGTCCCAATCACTGCTGTTTCGACGAGCAGCAATCTCGCTTCTGCAGAAACCGCTATCGCGAATGCAGAGGCCGGAGTCGCCGCAGCCGAACAAAATCTGGAGTCTGCAAAGGCCGACGTGGAACAGGCAGAAGCAAACGCCGCAAAGAGCGATGCCGATCTTGTCCGCTACCGTCAGCTCGTAGCCAAAGAAGACATCTCACGTCAGCAGTACGATCAGGCGAACGCGACCGCGATAGCGAACCGCGCGGCCGTGGTATCCGACAAAGCAGCAGCGCTGGCCGCAGAACAAACACTCCGGCAGCAACAAGGCAAACTCCTGCAAGCGAAGGCCGACCTGCGCAGCGCGCAGACGGCGCCGCAACAGGTTTCTCTCACGCGTGCGAAGGCACTCGCTGCGGACGCTCAAGCCGTGCAGCGAAAAACACAACTTGATCAGGCGGAACTCAATCTTAGTTTCACGGTTATCCGTTCTCCCGTTACGGGAATCGTAGGCAAGAAAAGCGTCGAGGTCGGACAGAACGTAAGTGTCGGGCAGGAACTGGTGGATGTCGTTCCCCTCGATGACATCTGGGTGACCGCCAACTTCAAAGAGACACAGCTCGCACACATGGAGCCGGGTCAACCAGTCGAAATCAAGGTCGATGCATATGGCCGCAAATGGAAAGGCCATGTAAGCAACCTTGGTGGAGGCACGGGTTCGGTCTTTAGCCTTCTGCCTCCGGAAAACGCAACCGGCAACTACGTAAAGGTCGTGCAGAGAGTGCCGGTGCGCATCGATTTCGACCGGGTTGCGGGACAAAGCTTTAATGCAGACGGACTGCTGAAACCTGGATTGTCCGTTGACCCCGACGTGAGGGTGCGATGAGTTCGAATTCCATTCCGGCACAAGACGCGGTCCCGCAGCCCAAAGTCAATCCTTGGCTGATTGGAATCGTCGTTTCACTCGCCGCCTTCATGGAGGTTCTGGATACCAGCATTGCCAATGTCGCCCTGCCCCACATCGCCGGCAATCTGGGCGCCAGCAACGACGAGAGCACCTGGGTATTGACTAGTTATCTGGTGTCCAACGCCGTCGTACTTCCTATTAGCGGCTTCCTTGTTGGCTGGCTCGGTCGGAAGCGTTTCTTCCTGACTTGCATTGTCTTATTCACCGCCAGCTCTTTTATGTGTGGAATTGCGCCAAACCTTGGACTGCTGCTGCTTTTCCGCGTGCTGCAAGGCGCCTTTGGTGGCGGGCTGCAGCCGATGACGCAGGCAATCCTGGGGGATAGTTTCCCGCCGGCCAAGCGCGGGATGGCTTTCGCATTGTATGGAATCACCATTGTCTGTGCCCCCGCAATTGGTCCTACGCTGGGTGGCTGGATTACTGATAACTATTCCTGGCGCTGGATTTTCTATATCAACGTGCCTGTCGGGATCTTGGCGGTGGTTCTTGTGCACCAGTTGATAGAGGATCCTCCCTACCTGAAACGTGTCAAGAATGCCTTCGCCAACTTCGATTATCTCGGATTCTCCCTGCTTGCCATCGGGGTCGGTGCACTGCAGGTGGCGCTCGATAAGGGGCAGGAAGACGATTGGTTCGGATCTAGCTTTATTACAACCCTGATTGTCGTCGCGACCATCGGTCTGGTCTCTCTCGTCATTTGGGAGTGGCGTCGCAAAGAACCTATCGTCGACATTCGCTTATTCCAGCGTTTCAATTTTGCAAGCTGCAGCCTGATGATGTTCGTGCTTGGCGCCGTTCTGTTCAGTTCTACCGTACTTCTTCCTCAGTTTCTGCAAACGCTCATGGGCTACACGGCGCAGAAGGCCGGAATGGTGCTCTCTGCGGCAGCGATTCTCCTATTGGTCGTGCTGCAGTTAGTAGGACGTCTTGCTGGTCGCATCCAGGCACGCTATCTGCTGGCTTTTGGTTGGATAAGTCTGGCTGTCGCGATGTATGTCTCGTGCAAACGCCTTGATTTGTTAATTAGCTTTAACGCGGCCACGTGGATGCGCATTTGGCAGTATTTGCCGGTTGGATTCTTATTCGTCCCGCTCACGATGGCGGCATATGTGGGTCTGCCGGCGGAAAAAAGCAATGCTGCTGCCGGCTTGATAAATTTCGTGCGCAACATGGGGCAAAGCGTAGGAACCTCGGCAGTGACCACGCTACTCGCGCGCCGATCACAGTACCACCAATCGGTTTTAGCTGAGTCCACACGATCGCATCGCTTCCAAGCAGTGATTGACGGAGTTGCACTGAAGCTCAGCCACGCTGGCGTGAGCATGCATGAAGCTCAGCGACAGGCGCTTGGCAGATTGTATGGCATGGTTCAACAGCAAGCGGCAGCGCTCTCGTATGTCGATGTGTACTGGCTTCTTTCAGTAATTGCTGCGGCAATGTTTTTACTCTCCTTCTTCCTTCGTAAGAATCAGCCGGGAGCAGGTGCTGAAGTTCAAATCCATTGAGCCGAAGGCTTGGCCGGAGCCGCTTTTCGCCAGCACAAGGATCGCGAATGTTGTGTGCAAGTGTGATTGGTTTGGCAGCGCTTAGTTTGGCGTCTCTCGGGTTTTTTGTTTGGTGTTGGGTGCACTTTAAGGATGACAGCGAAAGCCATCCGATCTACAGGGCGAATTACTTCTCACCTTGCGGCGAGAGGTTCAGGAAGAGAGTCCAGACACAAGGGCGCTGTACATAGTTGCTGAGCATGTCGATGTTTGTTGGGAGACTACAAGCTCGGCAAGACAAAACGGAAACGTGGGTTGTTGCGATGGTGGAAAAAAGACTACGTACGAACATCAACTTTGGCCAGCGTTGCCAAGTCTTATGCGTCGACGACAACGCGCTGACCATGCATTTGCTCTCACTCATCCTTCAACAACAAGGGTACGACGTTCTCACTTCGCCAGATCCAACAATGGCGATCAAAGCCCTAAAACAGGGAGCCGTTGACTGGGCACTCCTGGATTACGAAATGCCGCAGATGAATGGTGGTGAATTGGCAGCGCTTGTGGAGGCTGCGAAGCAAAAGGCGACTTCTTTGTTCTCGTCCTCGGCGATCAAGGAGGAGCTAAAAACCACCGGCTTTCTGACCCTGGAGGAGATTAAGCGGCGAGCAATCATTGCAACAGTAAATCTTGTAAACGGCGACAAAATGCGCGCCGCAAAAATGCTGGAAGTCGGCAAGACCACCGTTTATCGAGCATTGGAAGGAGGTACGCGCAAGAGAGCTAAGATCGTCATCCCGAGAGAAGAATTTGATTGCGTGATTGCGGAGGCGGCTGATTAGATCTCTGTGCTTCCCCCGGGCTCGGGCGGTGCCCAAGCATGGGACAATGCCGTCGTGCTCGTCGCTTGCCTGGTGGTTCTCCTCAATATGGCGATTGTCTTACAAGACAATCAGCCCAAGAACCTGAGCGTGCATCCCGCCGCTATCGCGGGTCCATGGGAGTGCGTAGCGCAAGATGGAATTCACGGCTTCTTCATCAAGGTGGAAGGCTCTGGGCCTTCACCAACGAGCAGCATCCGCGTCTATCATCGACAAAATGCTAGAGAGGATGCAGAGTCTTTTGTTCCCGGCAAACCCTTCGCGGACTCAGTTGCGCTCGACGACGATCACCTGGATATCCGATTCACAGGTCTCGGTTATCCCAACCGGTTCAGCATCAGCTTGACCTTCGATACGGCTGCACAGCGATGGACTGGCAAGTGGTCGGCGTGTAGCAAAACGGGACAGGCGATTCTCACTCGCCCACATATGCAGAGTGGTAACGAGAATCCGATCGTCGGAGATTGGAAGGGCAAGGCCAATGCGACACCGTGGTCTACTCCCGGTAGCTTGCACATTCGCCAATCATCCGACGGTGTGCTAATTGCCTGGCTTGATCGGGAGTTCGGCGGCGGTCGCAATGGCGAGCTACTCAAGATCCTTTCGACCGGACCATCGACTGTCGAACTTGAAACAACCTTCGGAATCGGCGCAAATTACAAGTACACGGGAACGTTGTCGCCGGACGCCAGGTACTTGAAGGGAACATGGCATGTGGGTAACAGCCGGGGCATGAGCCTCCAAGCTCCTGGTTATTTCGAACGCGAATAGTGGACGACGTTAGCAGAGCCCATCTTCACCGGCGCTTTGTTTACACAGGCTGATCGCCGCGGTGCCTGTCCGTCCTCCCTGTTCCCTGTAAGCTGTAACCCTGATGTTCACCCTTACGAGTAGCTCGTAGCCTTTCCCGCAATGATCTACTTCATCGTCCCGATAGTGCTCGCGTCATACCTTGGAGCACCAGTGCTGTTCACGCTAGGCTGGAGCAAATGGGCAAGCAACCGAAAACCGAAGGACATTCCATCCTGGTTCTCGCTGATTGGATTCGGCTTGGCGAATGCATCAATCGCACTCGCGCTCTACACGATCGTCTACATGATTGTGGTCGGCGGGTCCCGCTATGACGATCCGAGATGGGTTTGGTTCATGGATTCGGGACTCATAGTCTCCTTAGCAGCGCTCCTGGTTTCCATTCCTGGGATGTGGCGAAAGAACGCACTACGCTGGTACGCTCCGGCCTTGGCCGTCTGCATGTTCCTGATATGGTTCGCAGGCGCGATGGGACGGTGATCCCGAGCGCAGCGAGGGATCTTCTGTGGGAAGGTTGGCCTGTTGTTTTCCCCACGCAATCCTCGCCGCAGTCAAACTCGCAAACGGTGACGTGCTGCGAGCTGCGAAGCTGCTCGCAATCAGCAAGACGACGATGTATCGCAAGCTTCAGAGTTACAAGGGGAATGTGGGGGAGATGACCACCGAACAGCCAATTGCAAGGGTAGGACCGGAGTCCAGCAAGCTGCAGAAATCTCTCGTCTGACTTCAAGTTTTCATCTAATCTGGCCCGAGCACAAGGGGAAATCTTGATGCCTGACAAATTGCTCTCGTGCCCAGAATGCCAGAAGGAACTTCAGAGGATCGACTATAAAATGTGGGGCACCAAGCGCTTCAGTCCTGAAACGGGACACTATGAAGAGGATGAGGGTTTGGGGAATTGCGATCTAATCTTTACCTGTCCGCACTGCGAAGCTGAACTTGATCCTGAAAGGGTGCTCGCCTAACTCAACGTGGCTGATAACAGAGATTGGACGCGCGATGAGCTCCTAGTCTGCTTCAACTTTTATTGCCGCACTCCGTTTGGCAAATTTCATCGCAACAATCCGGACATAATCCAGCTAGCTCAAGCGCTGGATCGCACTCCCAGCGCCGTAGCTATGAAGCTCGGCAACTTCGCGAGCTTCGATCCCGCTCATCAGTCGAGGAACGTCAAGGGTCTGGCGAATGCCAGCCGATTGGACCGGGCAGTCTGGGAAGAGTTCAACGCAAATCCGAATCTTTTAGCTCAGCAGAGTGAAGAAGCGTATGAGCGGTTGGAGCTTCCAAGTGCGGTTCCTGCGGAAGTTGAGTTTGCGATGCCCACCGGACCAACCGAGGCTGCTGCGACCCGGCCGATGCGCCTTGTACAAAGCTTCTTTCGCAGAAGCGTGCTGGCAGCGTACAGATATTCTTGTGCCTTCTGCCGAATCGACATACCGGCGGTGCTCTCAGCAAGTCACATCATCCCGTGGACGGCAAGCATCGAACTTCGCGCAGACCCACGGAATGGACTTTCTCTCTGCACACTCCATGATCGGGCCTTTGATCGAGGGTTGATGTGTGTCGATGACAAGCTGCGGCTGCGAATTTCCCGCCACGCAACCTCCAAAGCGGACTGCGAAGTCTTTCGTGCGGCTTTCACTAAATTAGAGGGTAAACCGATATCGCTGCCGGAGCGCTTTCACCCACATTCAAGTTCCTTGGAGTATCACCGCTCGAAGATATTCCAATAGAGCGGAAAAAAGTTCCGTGGGTCGCGGTTTCTAAGTGTTGTGCCTCTGCAGAATCTCGACCACGTCCTTCGGGTGTCGCGACACGTCGGCAGCCCAAACACCAAAGCCACCATGCCCATTCACAGCCCTCACCCATTCGGACAGGAATTGACGTTTGGTTTGTTGCTGCTGGTCGTCTTGGCCTTTAACTTCCAAAATCAGCGTCGTTCCGTTGGTTAGTCGAACTAGATAGTCAGGACGGAACTTGTGAATCACGCCTTTGAACGAATATGTAATCTCGAAGTTCAGGTGATCGTTCTTAACCCACGCCCGGACGTTCTGATTGCGATCGAGTTCCTGCGCTTCATTGGCCTCCCACCTGCTGTCGTAGACACACATATTGATGTGGGAACGTTGCGTGTGCTCACAAGGTTTGCTCGTGTACCAAGGGAGCACGTCTCCGGTTGATCGTATCGGCCGCTCCGTGTCGAAGATCGGTTCAAGAGTAAGGGAATTCTCGAAACGAATCTCTTCCCAAATGTGCTGAACGAGCTTTGTCATGTTCAGGGTGATCACTAGTCTTCGCCGTTTGTCGTCCTGATTGAATAGTGGCGGATCAACCACAACGCGACCACCCTCGATGTACCGTTCCACCAGCCGCACCAGTTGAGCGAGTAGATATTCGCGATTGCCCGTCCACTTCGGAGCCATCAGGTCATGAACCTCGCTAGCGGCTTCGAAGACGATCCTTTGCATCCGAAACCGTTTCGCCAGATCTTCAAGATCGATTTCCTTTAACTTCGTGAAGTCCGGCTTCCCATCGATCATGGGCGCGAGTTCGGCAATCTTTGGAGTCTTATAAGCATCTAGGACTAATGGCTTTATCTTCGGGATATCCAGCTTCAGCACTGGACGGTATTCATGGTCGATGCGAATTACGTTCGGCCATGCGATTTCGTATTTTGCCCGACGATCCACGAGAGGCTCAATTCTTGTTTTGCCGGTCGTGGGCGGCGGTGGTGGCGCATCGGCGCTACCTTCATGCGGAAGGAATGTGAACGGCACGCCAAATATGTTCACGTACTCAGGACGGAAGAGCCCGCTTTTCTCATCGACATCGTAGGACGTACGCCGCAGTCCGCGCCCCACAACCTGCTCGCACAGAAGTTGAGAAGTGAAAGCGCGCAAACCCATGATGTGAGTCACCGTCTTGGCGTCCCATCCTTCGGACAGCATCCCCACCGAAATCACGTTCTGAATCGGCGCCCCTAGTTCACCTTCACGGCCAATCGTATACACAGTCCTGCGCATCAGTTCCGCGCGATCTTTCTTTGTGAGCTTCTTGCGCGGACCGGATCCGTTCTCGTCAGTTACGTCATCTTCATCGACCTCGTCTCCTGCGTCATCCGCTGATACTGCGCCACCCGCTACTGCAGGTGGTTCTGCTGCGCCGCTGACTACCGCCAGCGGTTCAGGTTCATCCTGCGCCTCGGCTTCGTCGAGCACCTTGGAGTCGATGTGCAGGATCTTCTCTGGATCGCACAGCTCTTCAAGGCGAATTCTTTTATGCGTGAAGGCATAGTGCACTCGTGCGGCGGCATGCGTAATATTGGCGACGGTAATCATCACCGGAGGAGTTTTTGCTCTGCCTTCTCTTTCCCACTGCTTAGCTGTCTCCAACCAATCCTTGCCGAGAAAGTAGTAGCCCATGCTTACCAAATCGGGAAGAGGAGTATGGGGCGTCGCTTTGCGGTTGAGGTCTGTCTTGACCTCGGGGTCGGTATAGATGTGGTAGAACTTCGATTTGTACTTGCTGGTCATTTCGCCGTCGTCGCGCACGACTACGCGTGGCGTCTTCACCAGTCCTGACTCGATAGCGTCGTTCAGACCGAAGTCACTGACGATCCATCCGAAGAGCGTTTCCTCGCTGCTCTTGCGTCCAGTAGGCGCGAACGGAGTCGCGGTCATGTCGTAGCAGGCGAGAATTCCGCGAGCGTTGTGAATGCGGTCGAGCCCGCCTACCCACTTGGTTGCTTCCATCAATTCATCTTTGGAGACACCGGCAATCTTCACCTTCGGCGGTACGCGCCAGGCGTGGTGGGCCTCGTCGTTGATGACGAGAATGTTCTCCGCCGTGTGCATCTCGCCCAGCACCTCGCGGACGTAGGCCTCGTCGCTGAGTGCGCCGCGTTTGTCCACGCTGCGACGCTTGTTGATTTGTTCGTCGCTTTCCCAATCCAGCTTGTGCCAGTTGCGCACTAGCACGCGGCAGCTCTGACCTTGGCGCAGCTTGTCTTCCAGGCCGGGAGGCACAATTTGAAACTCAGAGTAGTAATTTCCCGCGCTGCCCGGAACCAGAACCTCCAGCCGGTTCCTTACCGTCAGGCCAGGGGCAATCACCAGGATATTTTTCGAAAAACGCTTGTCCTGCGGATATGTGACCTTATTCAGCACCTGCCACGCGATCAGCATCGACATCAGGATGGTTTTTCCCGATCCGGTCGCCATCTTGGCGCAGAGGCGTGTGAACCGTCCGCCATCGCCCGGTACCTTGATTCCCACTCGCTCCGATTCGGGCGACTCTGCAAGCCACATCAATGTCTCGATTGCTTCCAACTGACAGAAGAAAAAACGACGCGTGGGCTCGCGCTGCTCCATATCGCGCCAATGCTTGAGCAGACGCTTGCTGATTCCGGTCGCACCCGGATAATCCGCCTCACGCCACGCCTTCACCCTCGGGCGAATCTGGTTCACCAGCGGCAACTCGATAAATTCGCCGGGATCGTCGAAGGATTTCGATGCCTCGGATGCGCGCACGTATCCAGCTGGGCGTCGCCCAGGCTCGCGGGTAAACCGCCGAGTCTCGCGATCGTATTTCCAATGCTCGATTGGCTCTTCGTAAGGTGAACAAATAATGAGTTGGTTGATACTCGCCGAGGTCGCTGCGGTTGCCATTACTTGACCTCGACGATCTTGAGGCTCTCGATACCGCGGTCATCTATGACTTTGATCCCGATTCGCTTGTACTCACCCGGTTCGAATGGTAGCGACACAGTCTTGCGATATTGCTGGATCAAATCGGGATCAATCTCGGCTTTCAAATTGCGTGCGAGTTTGGCCCAGCCTTCGTCGTCGGCTGCCATGGGAAAGAACACTTGGCGCGGATAGAGGCTACGTCCGTCGTAGTCGGTGTCGAGCAGCCACATAGCGATCTTGGAGGTGTCGCCGGAATCGATAGTTCCAGTGCGGGTGTTGTAGTAGTCGAAGCCGTTGACCTCGACTTCCCACTTGCCCTTGTCGTCGCCGTTTTTAATGCGCCGCAGATCGACGTCGGGACGGCCCACCAGCCAGAAACTCTGGTTGCTGGCGCGCTTCTTCTTCAGGTCTTCGGTGAGCAGGTCAGCGTTCATCTGCGCCGTCAGGAAGGTCATGCCGGTTTTTTCTTTGGTGAGCTCGTCGATGTCCTTGGCGGCGTCCGGATCGAACTCGAAGGCGGCAAAGACGATGATCGCCGGTTTGGGGATTAGCGTCCGCGCATCTTGCCAAGCAAGCTCAACCTGTTGCGGGATGAGGGGACCGAACTCCGGACCGAAGGAGATCACGACGCGCTCCGGCTTCACGCCTTTGGTTTCGGCGTCGGCGTGCAACCATCGCGTGCCCGACAGCGGCTCGACGCGGGAGAAGTCGATCTTGTTGCCGCTCTTGCCACGCAACCCGGTCTTCAGCAGCTCATCGCGCCACTCGGTGTGACGGAGGGTGGTCCCAGTTCGGGAAATGGAGTTGTCGGCAGGCGGCTTCTGTGCGTTTTCAACTTCATCCAGAGAACGGACGGTAGCAGCCGGAACGGCCTCGACGGTGAACGGACCCGATACGCGTGCTCGGCTCCTATCCGCAAGAGGCTGATCATAGAGGGTCTCTTGCTCCGCGTAGCGAGCGACAGCAACATCGATCTGCTCGCGCGGCATGCCTTCGCGAATTTCCGGATTATTTGCAATCGACTTGAGAGTAACGTGTGGAACGGTCTTGTACCTGAACCCGCTGCTCACCCCTTCTTCCGGATGCGCAAGCTCGTAGTACTCGAAATTGGCCGTCATAAACCGCTGTTTGGCCAGTGTGATCGCTACGCGCGATGTATCACAAGTAATCCAGCGGCGACCCCACTCTTCCGCAACGTAGGCGGTCGTGCCGGAACCGCAGGTAGGGTCGAGAACGAGATCGCCGGGATCGGTCGTCATAAGAACACACCGGTCCACAGCTTTGGTATTCGTCTGTACGACGTATACCTTTGGCTCTGAGAAGCCGCTAACGGCAGTATCATCCCAATGGTCGCTTAAGGGCGAGAACGGAAAGTCTTGGAAATAGCGCTTTTGCCGCAAACTATCTCCCACCGCCATCAATCGATTCGCGGCGACCAGCCGACTCAAGCCAGGGGGAGGTGTTTTCCAGTGTCGATCTGTACGTTTCCCAGCGCCGGGCCAATAACTGCGGCCCTTGAACTCGAAGGGCCCAGAGCTAGTGGAACTGCTGCCCTCAGAAGTCAAATTATCGTGGAAGAAGAGGCGCCAGCCGGAAGGAATCAGTTTGGGGTCTTCTCGTTCTTCTTTCGACAATGGCCGTGCTTTACTTCCGTTATCGCTCTCGATCCAAGCACCCGAAACCTCTCCCATGTTTTCGTACATCTTGGCTACGTAAAGCTGATTGTATTTAACGCGCTCTTTGTCTCTCGAATACCAGAGTATGAAATCGTGGACTTGCGGAAGCAGAGATGTTGCTGCCCAGCCTGACTTTCTCATAAGAATGATTGGGCACGCATTGTTGGAGCCAAATATTTCGTCAAGTAATTCTGTTACGTGATGCAGGTTCTCATTGCTTATCTGTACAAACACGCTGCCACTCGGACTCAACAACTCGCGTGCCAACAGGAGCCGATCACGAAGGTATGTCAGATAGGAGTGAATGCCTAAGTCCCATGTATCCCGAAATGCGCGAATCATCTCGGGCTCCTGTGTCAGGTCTTCGTCCTTTCCGTCTTTGACGTCGCGCTTATTCACAAACGGCTGAAAGTTCGATCCGTACTTAATTCCATACGGCGGGTCGATGTAGACCATCTGCACCTGGCCGGCCATGCCTTCCTTTTGCAGTAGCGAGTTCATCACCAGCAGGGAGTCGCCGGCGATGAGGCGGTTGGACCAGCCGTGCGGATGCTTGTAGAAGTCGATCTCTTCGCGCAGCGGGCGGTGCTCCTCCGGACGCTCGAACAGCGACGGCTGCACTGGCACTCCGTTGCCGTTCCTCTTTCTCACCGCCTTGATGATGGTGTAGGGATCGATGCGCTCGTGGACGTGCAGCGAGACCGTCGGCACCTCGAACGAACTGTGCTCCTTCTTGCCCGCCCACACCAGTTGCGGATCGAGATGCGGATCGTAGTCCAATTCCTTCCGCGGCTTCACCGATGGAACAGGAGCGATGTAGTCATAAGTCGCGTGCGTGGGCACAACCGGATCGGTCTCAGGAGTAACCAGCCCTACTTGCGGGTTGTTGACGCGCTTCTTGTCCTTATGCTCGTACCGGTCAATGGGGCGCTTGGATGGGCTCTTCTTCGATTTCGGCATCGTGGGAGGCGAAGGCACAGTTAACCACAAATCCGCCGATTCGCAAATACGCGGCTTTTCCTATTGCCAAATTGGGAATTAGGGCGAAGTCCGAGTGCCCCCAAACTCTGTCATCCCGAAGCCTCCTCAAACTCTGTCTGTGCCCAGTCAACCCCAACCTCAAACCAAACACCAACCCCAACCGCAAGGTCCTTCGGCGAAAATCACGCCTCAGGATGACACGGTGTGGAAGCAAACACGCAGCATGACACGATGTGAAAGCAAACACGCAAAATCCCGAAATCCCGAAGGTCACGAAGGAAACAGCGAGGTCACGAAGGAAACGGCAACACCGCGCGGCGCAACCTCCTCCGCTCAGGATGGCCACAACAGGGCACAGAGGACAGGTAGGAAATCGGTCATCGGGTGAAGTGAACAGCCAACGGAAAACCAGGGGACAGGGAACAGGAAACAGCCATTGACGGAGCTCAGCAAGCCTCGTATACCATTACCCGTCGAGGCATGAGATGGCTCCAGTAGCAGTTCGTAGTGCTGCGCAGATTACCGGGATCGCTCCGCAGTTTCTGGTCGACGATCTGGATCGAGCGATTGCGTACTATTGTGACCGGCTCGGCTTTGAGCTCGATTTCAAGTATCAGTCGTTCTATGCGGGCGTCAAACGGGACGGATTCGCGATCCACCTTAAGCATGCGGCGAAACTGGCCGCTGACCGAGCGCACCGGAAACAGAACGAACATCTGGACGCGTACATTTCCGTGTCCGGGATCCGAGGCTTGTTCAGCGAGTTCGAAATGCGTGGGGCGGAAGTGATCAAATCCCTCGAACAAAGACCCTGGGCATGCCTGGATTTTTACGTCGCGGACCCTGACGGCTACATCCTCTGTTTCAGTGAACCGACGACGTAGGGTACAGGGGATAGGGGACAGGGGACAGGTCAGTACCGGCGGCAGTAGCCGCTGGGTGAAGTAAAACAGCCGAGACCTAGAGCGAACACGAAGGTCACGAAGGAAACGGCGAAGGTCACAGGGGACAGGGTCAGTACCGTTCGCAGTAGCGAATGGGTGAGGTAATCGCTGCCAGTCTCCAGCCAGGGACAACAGCAACCGCAAGCAGCCAAAACCAACACAGCAATCAGCGATCAGCAATCAGCAATCAGCCTAAGGCAACGGCGAAAGCGAAGGACGATTTCGTTATGGCTGCAACAGGATCTGTGGGTTGCTTCGCGCGATGCTAAGAAGCTTCAGCGCTGCGCTTGTGGGACGGCGCACGCCCTGTTCCCAGCTCTGAACTACTTTGGGACTGACATTCAGGACGTGAGCAAACACCGACTGGCTTGCCCCAAGGGCGAGCCTGATTCCTTTGATTTCTCTCGGCTTCATGGGCTTGACGCGGGGAATCTCGGTGATTCGCAAGCCTGTTTTCCGACCCTTCTTCAGAGCAATGGCTTCGCGAAACCCTTCCATTAAGTCGTCGAAAACCTGGATTTTCCTGGCCATGATTACACTCCTTTCAGCGCACCAACCGCTCGCCGCAGCACCTGCTTCTGAGTTTCACTCAGGTCTTCCTGCTCTCCCTTGTCAAACAGGAACATGAGATAGACCTCTTCGTCACGCTCCAGGAAGTAGTACATATAGCGAAATCCTCCACGCTTTCCCTTGCCTCTCCCGGGATTCTCAACCCGAGCCTTGCGGATTCCAGCCAGGCCGGGTACTACCGAACCACGTTCGGGATTTCGCAGGAGATCTTCCTGAATCGCGAGCAGAACATTCTCAGCGTGGTCCTTTGCGAGCCGGTACAGCCTTTCTGTAAACACCCGAAACTCGATAAAGATCACGATCAACTATACCACAGAGTAGGATAGATGCAAAGGCGCAGGAGACAGGTTACAGGGGACAGAGAAGGATCGGGTGATCGGGTGAAGTGAAGTCAGAACCGTTCGCGGTAGCGGATGGGTGAAGTTAACTACGGATTGGCGAACAGAATCCGGTGACCGGGCCAAGGCCAACCCGAGATCCTTCGACTTCGCTCAGGACGTGAAGTGAACGGCCAACGGAAAACCAGGGGATAGGGGACAGGGAACAGGGAAACGCAAGCGGCGTTTCAGGTTTCAGGTTTCGAGTTTCAAGAAGGAACAGCGATTGGCTAAACCAACTGCAACGGCAAAACAACAACGACCTGTCCCCATTTCCTGAACTTAATTTCCACAGCGAGCGACGGTAAGAACCTTGACTCTTTCTAGCGAGTCGGGGTACCACGGAAGAGGAGATCGACAATCGCTTCGCAGCTTCGGCGTCCGGAGCTTCGCAGCTTGGCTCCGCTTACAAGAAAGGGAGGCGCAGAACGATGACGGTCCTAGGCTTCACGAGTCCTGGCATTCACTGCAATTTCACTGTTAATTCACTGCCCCTTCCGGGCCCCCCAGTGTTTATGCGGGTTTCGCGCGAAAATTCGTTTTCACTGTTAAATTCGCTGATATTTTCGCTGTTAATTCACTGTTCAGTGCCTGATCAGCGTATTAACAGCGAATCGGCAGTAGCTCCGAAGCTGCGCAGCTTCGAAGCTATCTCACGCAAAAACGAAAACCCCAGCCTTGCGGCTGGGGTTTTCTGCGAGGGCCCCGGGCTCCTCGCTGTTAGTGGAAGTAGATTTGTATGCGAAAAACCAAGGCGCGCGAATGCAGCACATTCGTGGGAATACTGACAACCGTCATCAACATGGGATGACCGAGGGGGCCACCACCGGGGATGAGCAGCGTGACTCGCGGCCGCGTGTCCCAATTCGCGAAATTCGAGACAAGGGCCAGAAGTAAGCTTGCACAGATGATCAGAATCAGTCTGAATTTATTGCTCACACCGAATCCGCTCTTCCGAACACCGTCCCGATTCGATCATTTCGCAGTCCGAGGGGGCAAGGTCTCTCGAAAAAACAGCTAGGTTGGACGTAATTTGGTCGTGAAAGAAAGCGAGGTTCTGGGCATTTACTCGTGTCGCAGGCTCACCATGGGATCGACTTTCATCGCCCTTAGCGCTGGAACCAGACATGCCACAGCTGCCAGGCCGACAATCAATGCCGCCGCTGCAAAAAATGTCAGCGGGTCCGCAGGTGAAATGCCGAACACAAGTTGCGCCACAGCTCTTCGGAAAGCCCACGCGCCTAGAAGTCCCACAGCCGCCCCAATGCTTGCCATGCCGATTCCCTGCTGAATAACCAGTCTCAGGACATGCACGCGTTGTGCGCCTAGCGCCATGCGTACCCCAATTTCACTCGTACGCTGGGCAACGATGTACGAAACAACTCCGTACACTCCGATTCCCGCCAGCGCCAATCCGAAAACTGCGAACAGCGCCAGCAACCCGGTGGTGTATCGACGATCTGCCGTTTGCTGCGCGATCAGTTGGTCCATCGTTGCAACTTCTGCGAACGGCAGGTTGGGATCGAGCGAATGAAGCTGGTGGCGAATGGACGCGGAAAGTTGCAACGGGTCCAGCGCAGTGCGGACGATCAAATTTTTGAACCCGACATTCAAATCGGGTGTCTGCCGAAATAGCGTGGTGAAATGCGGCATCGGCGGAAGCGCCGGACCTCGGTTCGTCGTGTTTCCGATTACACCCACGATTGTGAAAACCTCGTCGGGGGAGTTTCCGGGCCTCACCTGTTGTGCCCCGCTGATGCGGAGCTGCTTGCCTATGGGGTCTTCAGTCGGAAAATACTTGATCACGAACGCCTGATTCACTAAAGCGACACGCGAACTGGTCTCAGTATCCAAATCTGAGAAATTTCGGCCTTGGATCAGCGGAATTCCGAGCGTGTGCAGATAATGAGAATCGGTCGCGTTTCGGGCAGCAACCGGTGTGTCCTCAAGCCCCGAAACCGGACGGCCGTCTATAGTGAAGTTTTGCTTCCATTGATCATCCGGCGGGCTCGCCGCGGCTATTGTCGCGCCGAGCACTCCGGGCAGCTGCCGCACGCGCGATGCGTATTCGTCACAAAAGCGCGTAATGCTGGCGGTAGTGGGATAACGCATAGGTGGGAGGAACAGATGCGTTCTCAACAGATGATCTGGACGAAACCCGGTGTTCTGGTTTTGTAATCGAATCAGGCTCTGTATCAGCAAACCAGTTCCGATCACGAGCATTACTGCAAATGCGATCTCGCTCGCTACGAACACGCGCCCCAAGTGTTTTCGGCTCTGGCTGGCGGTATTGCTACGGCCACCTTCCTTAAATGCTTCCGCTGGACTGATTTTCAAATTGGTCAGCGCGGGCACGGTGCCGAAAATAAGGCTGCTGACTACGGATGTGAGAAATGCGAACGCGAGCACGCGATAATCAACAGTTACCGCAGCGAGCTGTGGCAATTGCGGGGGATGAACTCTGGCCACGGTAGCGCAACCCCACCACGCAAGAGCGCAGCCGGCCGCTCCACCAAGCAATCCGAGAGTTAGATTCTCGATTGTGAATTGCCAAATCAGCTCCGATCTCTGTCCGCCCAAGGCGGTGCGCACAGCGATTTCGCGGGTCCGTCCAGAATTCCGTGCCAGCAGCAGATTGGCAACGTTCGAGCATGCAATAAGAAGGATGAGAACAACCGCTCCCATGAGAAGATGCAGAACCGGACGCAAATTCCTGACCTGGTCTTCCTGCAAGGGCTGTAGCGTCACTCCTACTTCGCGGTCCACCGGATGTTGCGCCGCCAAACTGCCTGCGATGCGCGCAAGATCTGCGTCAGCCTGCTGAATCGTTACGCCACGTTTCAGACGGCCGATGGCGCCCCAGCCACGGTCCCCTCGCGAGCTTTCCGCCCAAACCGAATAGTTGCCATTCACGTACGGTACGAACGGCGTCCAGAGCTCGGTTTTGCCCTGCGGTGTCCCAACCCAGAAATCGGGAATTTCACCTGGCGTCACCCCAACAATGCTATAAGGCTCGTCGTTGATTCGGATCGTTCTGCCAAGGACCGCGCGATCCCCGTGAAAACGCGTCTGCCAGAAGCTGTAACTGATAATGGCTACGAAGTTTTTCCCCCAACGGTTCTCTTCATCTTCAAAAAGCCGGCCCATCAGAGGCTTGATGCCAAGGACTTCGAAATACTCCCCGGGAACCAGTCCGACGCGCATCTGTTCAGGTTCCGTCGACCCACTAGTGAAGCTGACGTTCTTTCTCCACACATCGTAAACTGCCATCTTTTCAAATGTGTGATTTTGGGCAGCAAAGTCGCGCAGATCTATCGGCGACGGACCGAGAACGGCGCCACTCTGCGTGGAAAAGATTCTTACCAGGCGGGCTGGATCAGCAAATGGAATGGGCCGGAGCAATACTGCGTTCAGCACCGCGAACATGGTTGTGCTTGCGCCGATCCCCAACGCAAGCGTAACGATGGCGATCGCCGCAAATCCCGGGCTCTTGCGCATCTGGCGCAGCGCATAGCGTAGCTCCTGCATGAGTCCCACGATGTCAGTCGTCCTTCAGCACAGTCATTGGCATACCGCTGACGGCCAATACCGAGCGAAAACCCTAGTGGCAAGAGTTTTACCAATCTAACGCAACGCGTAACTTCCTGAGAAGAAACGACAAGGAGAAACACTTTGTGGAACAATGACGCTTAGAAGTGTCCACCGTCAATTTTTAGGTGTCCGGAAGCGAACGGGTACCCCAAACTTTTTTCATCCAAATCTCTCGTCAGCGGCCCACGGGTTTTGCATTCCTTCGGATACCGAGCGGTTGTCTAGACTGCCGTTTCTTGTAGTAGGATTGCCGGAACGAGTAGGAGATCATGGAAGAGCTGCGTCTTTCAAAAGCCGAAACCCGCATTCTGGAGCAGTACTGGAAGCTGGGAACCGCATCGGTACGCGAGATTCTGGAAAGTCTGCCCGAGGACGAACGCGTGGCTTACACGACCGTGCAGACGCTCGTCTATAGGCTTGAGGAAAAGGGCGCATTGAAAAAGGTGAAGAAGATCGGCAACGCCCAACTCTTTGCGCCAGCCCTGAATCAGAGCCAATATCGAAGTAGACTCGTACGCGACTTGCTGGACCTGTTTGGCGGCTCGCCGCGTCTTCTCGTTTCCAATCTGCTAGAAAATGGCAGCCTTACCCTGCGCGACCTGAAGGCGCTGCAGGGTGCGGCCCGCAATGACAAGAATGCCCGCAGCCGCGGTGGCAAACATGCATGAGCATATTGCGCGTTCGATGTATTACTTCGGTGTCCACCTTCTGTATGCGTCAATTGTGGGCGCCGTAGCGTGGTTGCTTACATCCATCCGGGGCGCAAACGCCACCACGAAATACTGGATATGGGTCGCGACCGCATCCAATTTCTTTGTACCGGTAGGCGCAGTAATCGATAAGTTTTTGGCGTCGCAATTGACGTGGGCTAGACCGCTCGGTGCTATTGGCGGGCCGATATGGGATATGACTGAAGGCCCCAGGGCGGTTGAGCTTGCTGTGATATGGGTAACGGGCGGCTTCGCCATGTTAATGCGATTGATGTGGCGTATACGCAAAGAGCGTCGCGAAGACCGAGGTGCGGCCCGCTCGAGCGAAGGGAGCGTGACCTCCGGTTTCATAGCCGA
The DNA here is from genome assembly GCA_035567895.1 of Terriglobales bacterium. Taxonomy (NCBI): domain Bacteria; kingdom Pseudomonadati; phylum Acidobacteriota; class Terriglobia; order Terriglobales; species Terriglobales bacterium. The sequence goes on from DATMPC010000014.1 coordinate 69,153, forward strand.
TGGCATCCCCGTGAGCTTCGACACCAGATATCACGGGCCCTCTGTCGGCGGTATCCTCTGGCCACACATCTTCCTTCCTTGGGGGATCGATCGGCTACTCGATCAGCGAGAGTTCGATGCTGTCCTGCTTCATGAACTGGCTCATGCGAGACGGCGCGATAATCTAATCCGTCTGCTCTACGAAGTTTCGCTGTGCGTTCTGTGGTTCCATCCGCTGCTCTGGCTCGCCGGTGCACGGATGGCACTCTATCGCGAGCTCTCCTGCGATGAATCTGTCATCGCGCGTGCGCAAGGACAAGCACTGGTTTCAGCGCTCGCCAAACTTGCTGCGCCCGAGCCATCGCTCTTTCTGCAAGCAACAGCCACTTCTCATCTGAGCGATCGCTTGGCCCAGTTGGCGGCTCGGCCATATGCAGCCCACCGCCCAACGAGCCTGATACTGGCATCGCTATTTGCCGCCGTGCTCGCGGCCGGCATCTTCCAAACAATCGCACACACCGCCTGCTGCTTCTTCCTGAAGCGATAACGTCTGATTTTTGAGTCGGGATGCTCGAATTGACGTCTCTACGTACCATGTAGTAGCGTTGCCTTACTGCGTAGGAGCCAATGTTGAGCGCAATCCGGATTTCTCTTTCGCAACTCTTGCAGTTAGTCGCAGAGGAGCGGTCAACTCGTATCAGACAGCTCGCGCTATTTTCCGTTTTAGTACTCGTGGCGTTGGTTTCAACGGCGCAATTGCGCGGCCAATCTGCAGCTCCCGTCACTCTGGTCAAAGCCGCCCGGCTGCTCGATCCGCGAACCGGCAAGGTGCTCTCGCCGGCCGCCGTTCTGAGCGAAGGAGACAAAATTAAGCAGGTTGGGTCGCCTTCGCAGCTCAGCGCTCCGGCCGGCGCCCAGACGATCGATCTCGGCAGCGAGACATTACTGCCAGGGTTGATTGACAGCCATACACACCTGTTTCTCGGCATCATTGTGCCGCCGGAACTGGAACAGCAGCGCCATTCGAACGGACTGTTCGCTCCGGGGTTGTTGCTCGCTCTCATTGAGTCACCAAGCAAGCGCGTGCTGATGGGCGCGCAATCAGCTCGCGAAGACTTGGAGAGCGGCTTCACCACAGTCCGCAATCTCGGACACTCCGGTATTGACGGCGACACCGAGCTGCGCGACGCGATCAATGCAAGGCGCGTTCCCGGTCCAAGGATCCTCGCCGCCGGACGCAAACTCATCACCAGAGGTTCGTACGTCCAAAATCTAAATCCCAGTCTGGCTGACGCAATCCTGCAGCAGGAATTTTTGCTGATTGATGGAGCAGACGAGGCGCGGCGGGCGGTGCGGCGGAACGCATTCCAAAACGTCGATGTGATCAAGGTCACGGCCGATGAGAACCTGACCGTTGCCGAACTTACAGCCGTCGTCGAAGAAGCACACCGGGAGCACCTCAAGGTTGCCGTTCATGCGGTAGACAGGGTCAGCATACAAACCGCCATCGATGCCCGGGTAGATTCCATTGAGCATGGCAATGATGTAACCGACGAGCAACTGAAGCAGATGCGCGACGCCGGCATTTTCCTCGACCTGACACCGACATTCAACGACTTCTTCTACATGAAAATTGCCGAGCCGAGCATAGTCATCTCGCGCGGTTCCCGCACTGACGCTGTTACTAGCAATGCACGCCGCAAACAGTCCTACGATCAGTTGGTCGAGCGAGTGCTGAAGTCAGGCGTGAAGTTTGCCGCTGGCTCGGACATGTGTTGGTTTTACCCGGGAAAGTCGCGCGGGCAAGCGAGCGCTGCGACCTTGGTCAAGCTGCGCGACGCAGGAATGCCGCCTCTTGACGTGGTTCGTGCCATCACCAGCAATGCAGCCGAAATGCTCGGCTGGCAGGACCGCATTGGGGCCATCGAACCAGAAAGATTTGCAGATCTGATCGCTTTTGCCGGAGACCCGGTCGCCGATATCGCCGAATTGGAACATGTCGTCTTTGTGATGAAAGGCGGCGAAGTTATCAAAAATGACGCTGCGCGGTCGCGGTAAGCGGTGAATTGGAGAGAGCGGATGAGGAAACATGTGGGCGTGTTTGCACTGACGTTCATCATAGGTTGTGTTGCTTTTGCGCAGAACCCTGCAGCACGGATCGTCGATCTGAAGGCTGCCGACGGCACACCGTTGAAGGCCACCTACTTTGGCGCAGCGAAGCTCGGCCCCGGTGTGCTGCTGCTGCATCAGAACACCCGCACGCGCAAGTCTTGGGAACGCGTAGCCCGGCAGCTCGCTGCCGCAGGAATCAACACGCTGACGCTCGATCTGCGCGGGTTTGGCGAAAGCGGCACGCTCTTGGCAAAACTCACTGACGATGAGCGCAGTAAGTACCGGCGCGCCTGGCCGGACGATGTTGACGTCGCATTTGAATATTTGAGCTCGCAGCCAAGCGTTGATCACAACCTGATTGGGGCAGCAGGAGCAGGTTGGCTCGGGGTCGATAACGCCGTCGAGGTTGAGCGGCGCCACTCGGCCCTAAAGTCGCTTGTACTGATGTCGGGCGAAACAATGCGCGACGGCTTGCAGTTTCTTCATCAGGCGTCGCAGCTACCTGAGCTCTTCGTCTTCTCCGACGATGATGAATACCCACCCACACAGGATGCTATGAAACTGCTTTATGCCACTTCGTCCAGCTCGAGCAAGCAGCTGGTGCATTACTCCCAAGCCGAGAACGCGCCCTGGCGCTGGTATGAGACCTCCGACGCCGAAAGCAGCGGCAAGGTTCGTGCCCGCGGCGGCCACGGGACGGACATGTTTCAGGTCCATCCCGAGCTGCCAGGCATGATTGTCTATTGGTTTGTGACCACACTCATCAAGGTTCCAGGTCGCGCCCCCGCCGATACGCTCGCAGCAGCGACAGTCCTGAATCAGCTGCAGGAGCCGGGCGGAGCGGCTCAAGTCACGAAGCAATTGTTGGAAGCCCGGCGCAAAGATCCTCAGGCCCAGTTGTGGCCCGAGGTCGCGGTTGACATCATCGCTGAGGACTATCAGCGCGCTGGCGATGTCAAGAATGCAATTGAGGTCTTCGAGCTGAATCTCCTCGCTTATCCCGATTCCGCCGACGCCCGCTCTAACCTTGCGGACGCCTATTTGGCAGACGGCCAGAAGGATCTCGCACGGCAATATGCCGAAAAGGCATTGACGATGATCGACTCCCATAAAACGGCGGTATCTTCCTGGTCTGACACTGAAGAGCGGCGAGGAGAGGTTCGTCGAGCCATCGAGAGTACGCTAGCTCAGGCGAACAAGGCGGAGCACTGAAACACATTCGATTGGCAGTTTCTCGATTGCCGACAATTTGACTGTGACGATCTAGGGAACACGCTAGGAAACAACCTCGAGCACAGGGAGGAGAAATTCTGATTTACGTCACTCGTCATGTAGCGCCACGAAGGGGTTTAGGCGCGCTGCTGGCAGGGCGGGAACCGCGCTGGCCAGCGCGGCGATCACAGCTACGCGCACGCTGGCGATCAGAAGAGTCGCAGGATCGGTAGGAAAAGGAGAGAGAGCGCTGCCGGTCCGAGGGCCGCGACCAATCCAATTCCAGCACGTATTCCCACGCCAGACATTGCGGCGTCGTCTTTCATGATCATGCCGAGGATATCTCCACGATCCGCCCGAGAACGATGCGAATGCCGATTTCGCAGGTTCTGCGCGCGGCCATTTAGGAAATGACTCCATAGAGTCCCACAATGGCGAGCACAATCGCAAGTGCGCCAAAGAAGAAGCCGGCCAACATGGCCATCAGGCACAAAATGGGATTGCAAAGGAAGCGCTCCAGGTTTCACTGACTCTTAATCAGTAGGCTGAAGGTTCGATTCCCTCCGCGCTCACCAAACCCAGTATTCATGAGGGTTTCCGCCGCATTGGACATCAGTCGTCGTAACAAAGTTTCGTAACAACCGATAACGACTGGCCGCAATTGGCTGTGCAAACAAGCAACTTTAATCCGCTGATCCTTAAATCGTCGGTTGAAGGTTCAAGACACCATTGCACACATGCCGGTCTGCGGAGGTCGCAGCGAACGCCATCTCGAAGGCGCTAAGTGGGACGGATATTTCGGTTTAGATGATAGAAGTTGTATGGGTCGTACTTTCTCTTCAATGACGCGAGCCTCGCATATGACGAGGCATAAGATGCGCGAACGGCGGATGGACTGTCACAGCTGAGGTAATTGATGTAGGTTCCTGCGCTGGAATGAGACTTCATGTCGGCGTGGCACTTGTCCACCCACGCCATGGCGGCTTCGGCGTCTGACGGCTCATACCAGCCCATATCGAAGAAATACGTAGCTTGGCCCGTTCTCCGCGGCAATGGGCTCTCCGCTTCCCCCGCCCGACTGACTTCGCCGTGGATGTAATGACCGATGCCAATGGACCATCCAAATGGCGCATTCAGCACGGTGTTCGCCATCGCGTCGGCGCCGGCATCGCTCAGTTGCTCCCATGAACCTCCTCTCCAGTAGTCGAAACAACGACGCTTGGCCGAAGGTGGAGGCGCCGCAGTCTCAGAAAACAATCGGCGGCCGAACTCCGGCCCTGGGCGGTCGATGAGATGACTATAGGGGACAATTCCCATCGCGTCCGCTAGCGGCCCGAATTCGCGAAGCGGGCGCAGCACGCGGTTGCCGTCCGTAGGATCGCCGCTCCAGCATGCGGTCGCCAAAACCGTCGGCTTACCGAGCACTCGAATGCTGAGCTCGACCGTGAGTCCGTCGGGTGCCTGCTTCATGAAGTCGCGGTAAAAGCGAAGGAATGCCGCGATGTCGCCCCGGTACGCTGCCACCCCGCCAAAGACTTGCGTGACAGGATGCAGCCTAAGTGTCATTGAAGTCACGACTCCAAAATTTCCGCCGCCACCCTTGACCGCCCAAAACAGATCCGGATTTTCGTCTGCACTGACGTGCAGAGTGTTGCCATCAGCAGTAACCAGTTTCGCGTCGACCAGATTGTCACAGGCCGCCCCGTGTTTGCCGGCGAGCCAGCCCAGGCCACCTCCGAGTGTCAGCCCGGCAACGCCGATGCCCGGATGACACCCTAGGGCTGCAGCCAGTCCGTAGGGCTCTGCGGCGGCGCTCAACTCCCCCGCGCGCACTCCCGCCTGAACTGTCGCCGTCCGGCGCTGAAGATCAACGTTGACCTGCTTCATTCGAGATAGTTCAAAGACGATGCCCCCCTCGCACGTTGAAGCCCCAAGCACGTCAAAACCGCCGGCCCGGATGGAGGCTTCCAGCTCATGTTCCCGCGCGAAGCGTACGGCACGGACCACGTCATCATGATTCGCGCAGCGCACTACGAGCTGCGGGCGCCGATCGGTCGTTGGATTAAAGCTTTCCACTCTTCGCGCGACGTCGTAACTCGGATCAGACGGTAGGACGATATCGCCCTCAAATTGCTGACGGAGCTTCGCCAGCGCATAAGAAATCGCCGATTGATTCCGCTCCGCCGACCATGCGAGAGCAAAACGATGACAGGGGAGAAACAGCGTTTGGATAAGAGAAACAGAAGTGATTTTCAGAAACCTGCGGCGGTTCGCAACCATGCAGATCAGACGCGCCATCGTCTTATTCGTTACCGAGCGCGGAAGTCCTCAAACATTTCTGTATACGATTATCTGCGATCTGATCCGTTCTCCTCTGGAGTATCGGCGTTGCTCCCGCCGTACGACTCGAGCGTGCTTCAATCTCAGACGCGCTCCACGGATCGAGCGCTGCTAAAAGGCCGACAACGAAAAAAGTCCGCACCACGACTCTCCATAGGCGAACGCACCAGAGTTGGCGAACAACCTAGTCATCCAAACCGGCGTCTTGCAGAGGTCGCGGAAGTAGTGGTGGGGCGGTGGGATTGACATTGGCTATCTTGCGGCAATTGTTGAGGGGCGGCCACACGCACGACAAGCAACAATGGCCACGAGGTCGGCACCTGCGTAACGTTACTTGGCGGCAGCAGCTCGGACTGCCGGTCAGAGAATAGCTGTCATTCTTGAGGCAAACGCTGGTACGGCGCGAGAAGGGCTTCACGACCTGCGCCTGTGGATTTGCATCGCATAACATTCCGGAGAGATGAAAGTAGTGCGACTGCGCGCCAGGTCTCACAATTCTTGGGTGCGATCAGCCCGGGAGGCGCAGACTTGTCGTAGCGCGAACTGCGCAAAAATATTCGCGACTGGCTTCAGAAAATGTGATAGATGTGACACACTCATTTTGGTGAATCATCATCGCCTCTGACGTGTGCTCCGGAGACCGGTTTGGCCGTACGCACTTTTCCACCATCGGCACGAAAGCCTATAGCCGCACTTTGGTTTGCGGCGTTTGCGGCTCTCGCTGCCTCCCTGTTTTTCCTTCGGGTGGTGATGGCACCTCACGCCGTCATTTTGTATGTTGTATTGCCTTCTTTCGCTGCCGGGATTGCCGGGTATAGCTGGGGCGGAGCCATTTTGGATTCATCCCGAGTCCAGAATTATGGCCAGACCGTGCTGCGAGGTCTTATAGTCGGCGGCGCGACGTTCGTGATTTTTGCCGCGCTCTATGCTTGTGGGCTTCCACTGTTGGAATGGCGATGGTCTTTGGGACGGGTGGGAAGTCTCTTCCTATTGACTCTCATGCTGGGAATTCTTATGGGCGGGCCACTTGTTGCTATCACCGGCATGACTGCCGCAGTCACTCTATTCAGACTCGGCCACCATTTCTTTGCTGAAAGTGACGGCCGAGTTTCTGAAACCAGCATCGTGTAGACTGCCCCCGCGAACTATTGCGTCCCGTCAATCGGCAAATATGCCTTTGGCACGCGATCCACTTTCAAAGCGCTTCAGCCCACTTCTAAAAGTCTTTCGCGTAATACCGGGATCCTGCGGTGTCGCATCGACCTCTTCTTGATCCCTTGGTACCTACGCAAGGGGTCAATCCACGGCGGCATTGATAAGAAAGCCGGAATTTTCCTGATCTCTTCTCCAGCGGAACTCCCAAACCTTTCCTTTCTTGCGCGCCCACTTCAAACTCCCTTACTGACAACTCGTGCGCCTCATTTTTCTCCTTTGTTGAGACCGACACGGTATCGTGTGGCAGGGGAAACGCCGGACAACGCGATCCCGGCGGAATATCTGAAGAAATAGTCCCGCCGTTCGTCCCTTGGGTGCTGGTTGACGAGGCGTTATGGCTTACGTCCAAAGCACAACTCAACTCGGTTCCTGTAAGAGATTGTGCAACTTCGCTCCGAATCGAGATCGCCGAAGCCCACCTGACGAAAACCGCCCCAGGTGGGGCATGCTGCGGGGAATAGTGTAGGCTTTTGACCAAGACAATCATGTCGAATTCGAGAATCCTGCTGCAGGTTCTTCTTGTTCTTGCGATGCTTTCCCAAGCAAGAGCGCAGTTCGCGCACGCCGACCACAAACAGATCGTGGATGCAGCCGGTAAACCGCTGCTGATTCGGGCAACCAATTTGGGAAATTGGTTGCTGCCGGAAGGGTACATGTGGTTGTTCGAAGGCGGACCGCAATCGCCGAGTGAGATCCATACGCTGTTGTTCGAACTGCTTGGACCTGAAGGTTCAGCTGCGTTTTGGACGAAGTACCGCCAGAACTACATCACTCGAGAGGACATTGCGTTCCTCCATCGGGCCGGCTTCAACGCGATTCGCGTCCCAATGCACTACGGCCTTTTCGAGAACGATGACGCGGAGGGTTTCAAGCTGTTGGACAGCTTAATCTCCTGGTGCCGCGCCGAACGCTTGTATGTGATTCTCGACATGCATGCTGCCCCGGGCGGTCAGACCGGCACGAACATCGATGACAGCGGCGGTTATCCATGGCTGTATCAGAGTCCGCAAGAGCAGGAGCACCTGATTGCCATCTGGCGGCGCCTGGCGACGCACTACAGCGAGGAACCGGCTGTGCTCGGATACGACCTGCTGAATGAACCGATCCCACACTTTCCCGAGCTGCGACTTTTGAACCCCTCGCTGGAACCGCTGTATAAGAAGCTTGCAGCCGAGATCCGAAAGGTCGATGTCCACCATATTCTCTTTCTCGGCGGCGCGCAGTGGGACAGTAACTTTTCCGTTTTCGGGAGACCCTTCGATGCGAACGTCGCCTATACGTTTCACAGATACTGGACAGCGCCGGATGAAAGCGTGCTGCGGCAGTACATCAATTTTCGTGATCGCTATGACGTGCCGATCTGGTTGGGCGAATCCGGAGAGAATACGGATGACTGGATCGCCACGTTCGTAAAATCCCTCGAAGCTAACAACATCGGCTGGGCTTTTTGGCCCTACAAGAAGATGGAAAAGCTATCGGCGGTAGTCAGCATTGTCCCGCCGGTCGACTGGGCAACAATCGTGAGATTCGCAAAGCTTCCGCGTGAGACCGCACACGTCCAAGACAGGCTGAAGGCCCGCCCTGAACAGGAGAAGATCAACCGTGACTTCAGCGAGCTAGTGGAGAACGTCCAGCTGCAAAAATGTCGTGTGAACGAGGGCTATCTAAAAGCGTTGGGGATGAGATCGGAATCCCTTTCTGGGAAATGATTGAAATAGCCTCGGTAGATATTCCCAGACCGCGGCGCTACGAGTAATTAGATTCGGTTTCCCGTGTGGGTACTCACGGGCCGATAAAGACGCCCAGTTTCGATACCACAATCAAGCCATTGGCGATTCAACTGTTCTGTTTTGCAAAAATCCTCTCATTTCATCAGGTCGATCCCCAATAGCCGGGATTACCTTGCTGAAGCGTAGAAGCTTGTTGCACTCGCGCGTGTCATCGCCAATGGCTCGTCAATGCCTGCATATATAAGGATGAGCATAAGGATGAATGCCCGTGCAGCGCTTGCCAAATACTTTTACCTAATGTGGTCGACGCCAAAGGCTTCTGGGCTGCTATCTGCCACAGCACATGTCTCTTGTTACCAGAGACGTAGAGGCATTCATGATCGAGGCGGCCCAATCGACGATACCGGAAGCGGAGCATTAAGAAGGGAAGGAAGTTATACAATGCGCAGTAGTTATGGTGGCCAGGGAGGGAATCGAACCCCCGACGCCAGCCTTTTCAGGGCTGCGCTCTACCATCTGAGCTACCTGGCCAATCTGGATTTGCAACTACAGGTTGGGAGCGTCGAGCCACGACCCTCATGGAATTATAACAATCCGCGCGGTGATGAGGGCAGGTTGAAGCTGGGAATGAAGAAAGAGGCGTAAATGCTTTGGATAAGCTGTTCATTCTCTGGCTTCGAGGTTCAGCTTCCATGTTGCCGACGGTCTCAACCGTTTGCGGTTGGTAATACCTTTGGTAGTTGCTAATCACCAGCCTGATTAGGGACGTGGGGCCGTGATTTAGTCATGGCCACGGACGAGCAGTCCGCGAATCTGACTCCGTTTGAGCGGTGAACAACCAACTTTCACCGGAAGACATCAGAGTTAATATGCGGCATGATGTATAGGGCTCCAGCCGCCGATCGTTGCGATTGAGTAAAAACGCTCTGCCAACCAGCAGGGCATTTTTATTCTTTGGGCGCAAAATCAGCGGGTGGCACGGCCTCCACAAGAGGCTCTAGGCTTCGGTCTCTTCGTAATCGGAGAGGGAAAGGTTCAGGTTGCCGGCATTTGTTGCGTAGCCGATGGCCGCGGCCTTGGTGATGATGCCGTCGCGGACCATCTTCTCCAGCACGCCGTCGAAGTGCTGCATGCCTTCGAGTTCGCCGTCTTTCATTGCGTCGTGTAGCGACTGCCCATCCTTCTCGCCATTCTGAACGTAATCACGCGTACGCATGGTGGACTTGAGAATCTCGATAGCGGCAATGCGTCCATGGCCGTCTTTGCGTGCCAGCAGGCGTTGAGAAACGATGTAGCGGAACGATTGCGCCAGTCGGTTACGGATGGCGGTCTGCTCACTTACCGGAAACTCTCCAATAATGCGCTCCACGGTCTTCGGAGCGTCGATCGTGTGCAAGGTCGAAAACACCAGGTGACCGGTTTCGGACGCTGTCATGGCGATCTCGATGGTTTCGCGGTCGCGCATCTCGCCAACGAGAATCACCTTTGGAGCCTGGCGCAGGGCTGCCCGCAAGGCTAGCGCAAATGTAGGCGTATCGCTGTGCAACTCGCGCTGATGAATCGTCGACTTGCCATGCGGGTGCATGAACTCAATCGGATCTTCGATGGTGACGATGTGATACGCCTTGGTCTCATTGATGAGGCGAATGATGGCTGCGAGTGTGGAAGACTTTCCCGAACCTGTAGGACCAGTCACCAGGACGATTCCGTTCTTAAGCGCCGCAACGTCCTTCAGTTGCGGCGGCAGCTTAAGGTCTTCGAAAGACGGAATCACCATCGGAATCGTGCGCATGACAACCGCGTACGTTCCCCGCTGACGAAAAACGTTGACGCGAAATCGTGCCAAATCGGGAATGCTGTATGAGGTATCGCAAGCCCCGTCGTTTCTTAGAAAGTCTGCGGCACGCTTGTTCGTTCCAATGAGGTCAGCGGCCAGTCTCGCAGTATCTTGCGCCGAGAGGACGGGAAGTCCGGGCACGACCACCAACTGTCCACCCAATTCAACTTGCGGAGGACGATGCGGCGAGATGATCAAGTCGCTGACTTTGGCATTGAACTTCACCATTGCCGTAATCAATGCGGGAGTGGGGATCGCAGCAGCGGGCTGAGGAGCGGTTGGGGCAGTCGTCGGCGTAGTCGCCATTCAAATGTACCTTCTTGGGAGCTTTAAGTTTGTCCGGACTACTTCTTGACTATCGCGTTGTATCCATCGCCTGCGAGCTTGCTCTTGATTGCTTCAGCGTCCTTCAATTCCGCGAATGGTCCAACCTGTACGTGGTAAAGGTTGTCGACATTCGTTCCCGGAGCAACGAACACGGGATAGTTCTTTCTGCGCAGAGCCGCGACTAGGACGTCCGCGTCTTCTTGCTTAGTGACCGCTGCAACTTGCACCGTGATATTGCCACTAGGAGCCGACTCCGACTCGGGGGTGGTCGGTGGTTTCGTGTTAGCTGCTGTAGGCGACGACACCGTCGGTCCTGACTGAGTATTGGCCGATGAGGTCTCATCATTAGCTACTGGCGACTGCACTGGAGGCGCCTGCTCCGCCTGCGAACTTGCGCTGACGTCGGGAGTAGAGGCGGCTACCACTCGCGGAGAGCTCACCGTAACACCCGCGCCAGTCTTGGCGCCGGACGGATTCGCAGCCGTGGCAGTTCCGTTCTGGAGCGCCATGGGACCCGAGTTTCGGCCCAGCGCGTAACCCAGGCCAAAAAAAGTTCCGCAAATTGCCACGAGAACGAAGAAAATGGCCAGCAATTTTCCCGTTCCCAATATGATTTCTGTATCCTGCTGTTCCGACATCCAATCCTCTACGATTGCGCAGACTTAACAGTTTGCGCGTGCGCTTCCAAAATCTTGTTCAGGCTGCTCATCAGCTCAATCGGCAGTGGGAACACGATGGTCGTGTTCTTCTCAACGCCGATCTCAGTCAAAGTCTGCAGATAGCGAAGTTGCAGCGTCATCGGCTGAGTTGACAAAACCTGTGCGGCGTCCGCGAGCCGCTGCGCGGCTGAGAACTCGCCTTCGGCGTGAATGATCTTCGACCGCTTTTCGCGCTCAGCCTCGGCTTGCTTAGCCATGGCGCGAAGCATGCTCTCAGGCAGATCGACTTGCTTGACCTCTACGTTGACGACTTTCACACCCCAGGGCGCCGTGTGCTGATCGAGAATCGTCTGAATTCGCAGATTTAGCTTCTCGCGATGCGATAGGAGTTCATCAAGTTCGACTTCGCCGAGGACCGACCGCAGAGTCGTCTGCGCGAATTGGGAGGTCTGATAGACGTAATTCGAGACCTCAACCACCGCCTTATTCGGATCGATCACGCGCAGAAAGATGACCGCGTTTACTTTCAGCGTGACGTTGTCACGAGTAATGATGTCCTGGGGTGGAACCTCGAGGGCTTCCTGTCGAAGTGAGACGCGCACGATGCGATCAATCGGAGCGAAGACCAGGATCACGCCCGGACCCTTGGCAGTGCTCAGCAGGCGTCCGAGACGGAAGATAACTCCGCGTTCGTACTCCGCCAGAATCTTGATCGAACTAATCACGTAGAGCCCAACGATGATTGCGATTGCCGGAATTAGGTAGTCCAATTTCCTATCCTTTTCTTCTTCTTGCGCGAAGATACCTTGGGCAACTGGAGCGGATTTTAACCCAGGAGTTGTGTCGCCCGACTCAAGCATAAGCCTGAGTGGAAGTTACGAGAGTGTGCTATTTCAGAGTGGAACCAGCGGGTACACCCACTGAGACAGGTTCTACGGTAAGGACGAGGTCATGGATGCCGGTTACGCGGACCGGTTGGCCTGGCTCCGCGCCGGAAGGACAATAAGCGTTCCAGATCTCGCCATGCACGAACACCTTTCCCTCTGGCCGAAGGGGCGTTTGTGCCGTCCCCAGTTCTCCCATCAGGCCTTTTTCGCCGGTAACGACCTTGCCCCGGCGGGCTCGCACCGCGATATTCACCAGGAAGATCGTGAGCAGCCCAAAAGTGATGCTGACCGCAAACGCGGTAATTGGCTGGATTCGCATCTGTGGGATGGGTCCATCTACTAGCAACAGAGCGCCAAGGATCATCACTGCAATGCCGCCTACCCCGAGCGCGCCGTGCGTGGAAAACTTTGCCTCCAAAGCGAACAGGATGAACGAAGTCAGGATGAGCGCCACGCCTGCAAAGCGGATGGGCAGCAGATTGAGCGCGAAAACCGCCAGGACGACGAAGATGATCCCCACCACCCCAGGAACGATCGCGCCCGGATGATTGAACTCGGCATAGATTGCAGCCAGGCCAATCATCAGGATGAGAAAGGCAATATTCGGATCCATCAGGAACGAGAGGATCTGTTCCTTTACCGACATGTGGTAGTCCGTGATTTGTGCTCCCGTAGTGTGCAGAACTTGTGTTCGCCCGTCAAAACGAGTCACCGTCCTACCGTCGGTTTGCTTGAGAAGATCGGAAGAATCCTTCGCCACATAGTCGATCAGGTGCTGTTGCAGCGCTTCCTGGTCGGTGAATGATTTCGATTGCCGGACTGCACTCTCAGCAACCTCAACGTTGCGACCGCGCTTGGCTACGTAAGAGCGGATGAAAGCGGCAGAATCGTTTTCCAGCTTCTCCTTCATCACGGGATCCATGGTGACACCCATCAACACGGGATGGGCGGCTCCCGTGTTGGTACCGGGAGCCATCGCAGCAACGTCAGCGGCTTCCAGAATGTAGAAGCCTGCAGAGGCCGATCTGCTTCCGGTCGGGTAAACATACACAATCACAGGAACCGGCGACGCGAGCATTTTGGCGATAATGTCGCGCGTAGAATCGCTGAGTCCACCAGGAGTTCGGATTTCGATCAGCAAAGCCTGCGCATGCTGGTCGTCGGCTCGGGCCAGGCCTCGTTCGATGTATTCGGCCGAAACTGGATTGATGGTTCCGTCGATGACTACTCGGACTACGTCGGCGTGCGCCGATACAGAGGCGAGCACGAGGAGTAAAAGCGACAATCGCCACGAGCGGATTCTGCGCGTCATTGCTTGGCCCTCGGCGGGGTGTCGAGCCGGGAGGTAACTTGTTGTCTCAGTTGCAGGGCGGAACTGTTGGCTGGCTCGAGGCGAAGTGCCTGTGCCAGGTCCTGATTAGCGGCGTCCAGCTTGTTCTCTTTAAGATGTAGCTGGGCGAGAGCAACATAGGCATCCGGAGTTGGCCGGTCATGCAGCGATCGTTCCAATTCGGAACGAGCGCCTGCCAAGTCGTTCAGCGCGATTTGCGCATTCGCCAATCCCAAGCGCGCGTCGGAATTCTGCGGATCGAGGGCGAGCGCTCTGCGGAAGTGGTCGCGGGCTTCCTCGTAGAAGCCTTGCGACAAGCGCTGCCTTCCCTGATCTACATGCATGGCCGCATGCTTCTTTGGATCGGAGTTTGCCATCTGCGCTTCTTCCGCATTCTCCATGACAAAAGCAAGCTGCCTGAACGACGCCTCGTCATAGTTGCGCTTGATTCGTTCAAGCGGCGGGCGACTCGAAGACGCACTCGATATCGTTAGCGTTTGCAGGTAATTCCTGGCTTCGGTGTCTGAGGGCCGAAGGCTCAGCGTCTCCTTCAATTCGCGGACTGCTGCTTGCTTATCGCCGATTCGGGCAAGCGATAGGGCAAGGTTAAAGTGATAGTCCGGTTCCGTCGGATCCGCTGCCACTGCTTTTTTCAGATAGTCCAGCGAGCCGTACTTGTTTCGTCTAGCTTCAGCCACACCTAGGTTGTTGTAAACCTCAGTGAGTGGAAATCTGTCGGCCACAACTTTGAAGGCCTCCGCGGCGCGATCTACGTTGCCGCTGTAGTACGCGGCCAATCCCAGAAAGAAGTTCGCCTCCGCGGCATGTTTATCCGACTGCGGAATTTTTGCTAGCCAAACGACGGCAGAGGAGTAATCACGCTGGTCGAAGTAGGTTTTTCCTAACGCGAGAATGGCTACGCTGTAGTTTGGATTCAGGCGCACTGCTTCTTTCAGACGCCGGATCTTCTCGGTGTTGCTCGTGGCCACAACTCCACGTACGTAGTTCTCGAGCGCATCCAAACGGATATCCTTTGTGTCCGCGATGAAGTCCTGCTTGGTGGCTGCAAGTTCCGTCTGGATGACATGCATCAGGTCCCATGCAGTCGCGGCCTGAATGTCGATCAACTGCAGCAACGATCCCGATTCGACGACGAATGGCGACAAGTGCAGCCGGCGCATATCCAGCAACTGAGCTTTCGACGAGAAAGAATTGCCATCGTAGTTGTAGTTGCCCAGCACGACATAGTCGACGCCCATCTGCTCAGCGATTCTCAGCAACGTGGCGCGAGATAGTTGTGTGCTAGCGGGGATTCCGACTCTATCGAACGCGTAGAGGCGATCTTCCCGGCTGATCACAAAGATGGACGGAGACTGCATGCGCTGTCCCAGCACTTCAGAAAAGGCTTCGCCGATCCACTCCAGTCCGGGCGCCTTCGAATCATTGTGAAATGGCAGGATGAGCACTGTCCGGTTGCTCGTGGCCGCGAAGTCCGGAGTCTCCTTCGGCGCATTTGACGATTGCATAGACTGGGCAGTGGCGGAGCACAAAACCGCAGAAAATAAGGCTAAAACGAAGATAACGCGGAGCCGACTCAAGATGCTTGAATTATAGCTCCCCGAACTCGGACGCTCTCCCTTGGGCGTCGCTGAATGCTGGAGCGGGAGACGGGGATCGAACCCGTGACATCCAGCTTGGGAAGCTGGCGTTCTACCGCTGAACTACTCCCGCTCGCTTATCGACTCAGGCGAGTCTATCACCGCGAAAACAAGCTCGCAATTGAGTGACTCCAAGCATCTCCGGTGCCGCTCCGATCCGACAACAAACAGCGGTCGAGTCGAAAAATAGAAAGTATCAACCTGTCGTAGTGAGACTGGCGTTGCGACAATTTGGCCCAAAGACGCACTCGGCGCCCAATTATAAATGTAATTAAATCAGACATTTAGCCATCAACGTTAGTGGCATCGTTCGTGCTTTGACCATTCTGGCCATATTGTCGCGCTTGAGCAGCAACTCGCTGTGACAGTGGACAGAGCTTGCGGTTCATGCCCAACAATGATTCCCAATTTAGGACCATCACGCGCGCAGGCGCGATGTTGTCGGTCCTTCTGGGCGCCATAGTTTTGTCTGGCTGGCTCTTCGAGATAGCCTTCCTGAAGAGCATTGTTCCTGGACACATCTGCATGAAGGCGAACACCGCGATTGGCTTTGTTTGCGGTGGACTCGCGCTCCTCTTTTTGGTTCGGTCCGATTCTTTCAAGAAGCTCCGCTATCCCGCCGCTTTGCTTTCATTGACCACGCTGATGATCGGCCTGTTCACACTGGCTGAATACCTGCTTCACCGCGATCTGAAGCTCGACGAATTGTTCTTTCTCGATCGCACTGAACTCATCTATCCGGGGCGAATTGCTTACATTACGGCGATTAATTTCTGCGCCACAGGCATTGCGCTGCTCCTGCTCAACCGAAGCAGGCGGGCACTCAAAGCGGCGCAACTGCTGGCGAGTTTCGTTGGGCTGAGCGCGCTTCTAACGATTATTGGATATCTGTATCGAGTTCCGTTGCTGTACGGTTCGTCTCGATATGCCTCGATGGGACTGCATACAGGCCTCGGCTTTCTAGTTCTGGCGATTTCGATTCTGGCCTACAGTCCTTATCAAGGTTTCATGGCGGTGCTGACCACCGCGCGTCCTTCTGGATGGCTAGCGCGCAAGCTGCTCGCTGCCGCTATAGTTTTCCCCTTCGTGCTGGGACTCCTCGCGATTCGCACTTCCACGATGGTTGGTGACGTACGATTCATTGTTGCCGCCCTCGTTATCGCGCAGATCCTCCTCTTCGCCGGGTTGATATGGATCTCTGCATCACGGCTCGACCGGTCAGAGGCAGAAGAAGAAGTCGCGAAGGGCGCGTTAGCAGCATCGGAACGAATGCTGCAGCAGTCGCAAAAAATGGAGGCGATCGGGCTGCTTGCCGGCGGGGTGGCCCACGACTTCAACAACCTGCTCAACGTGATTCTCGGTTACAGCGAGCTGCTCCTCACGGACCCCGATACTTCAGAAATGCAGCGCAGAAAGATCGAAAAAATAAGGAAAGCGGGCGACACTGCAAGCGGACTCACGCGACAACTGCTGGCCTTTGGCCGAAAGCAGGTTTTGCAGCCCAAGGCACTCGACCTCAACGAGATCATCGGCAATCCGGATGGATTCCTGCACCGTCTCGTCAAGGACGACATTTCCTTGTCGACCTCGTTGTATCCAGGTCTGTTGGCCATCATGGCTGACCCTGTTCAGGTCGAGCAGATATTGCTAAACCTGGTAATCAACGCGTGCGATGCCATGCCGAACGGCGGCAAGCTTCACATTGAAACCGAAAACGTGGTTGTCGAGGAGCCATCGGCTCCTAAATTGGGCGTGACGCCCGGGCCGTTTGTCCGTCTCACCATCACCGACACCGGAACGGGTATGGACGATGAAACTCGAGGTCACCTCTTTGAGCCGTTTTATACCACCAAGGCTGTGGGCAAAGGCTCCGGATTGGGCTTGGCAACGGTATACGGCATCATCAAGCAAAGCGGCGGATACATCGAAGTGGATAGCAAGGTCGGCCGCGGAACCAGCTTTCAGATCTATCTGCCTGCTACTCGATTGGCCGCCTCTCGAGAATTGCCGGCCCCAAACCTCGCACAGAGCCGTGGTGGTGCGACGATTCTTGTAGTCGAGGACTCCGAGCCACTGAGAGATCTAATCTTCGAGACCTTGGAAACGATGGGATACACCGCCCTGATGGCCCCAGACGGTCATCAGGCAATGCGCATTTGCACTCAATTCAGCGGCACCATTGACCTCCTTCTGACCGACGTCATGATGCCCAAAATGAAGGGGCCAGAGGTGATGCGGCGGGTAAAGCAGATGCGGCCCGACATCGGTGTGCTCTTTATGTCCGGCTATACCAACGACGTAACGCTGCGCCACGGCGTCTCCAATGCTGACGTTTCGTTCATCCAAAAGCCATTTAGTTCCACCGAGTTAACTCACAAACTTCGCGAAGCGCTCGCACGCGCACAGGACCGCAGTACGCTCCGTCAACGTCTAGGATTGGAGATGGAGCGACGTGCGGCTTCGTTGCGAGCTGAGAAGACTTAAGCCTTTCCTCAAATCGGCCTCAACGTACGGAGTACATTGTCCTATCGGACAATGGGCATGGTGTCCTTAGGTAACCGTGCCGAATTGGGAAATTAACCCCTGCGGCCTCGTGGATAGTGCATCCTATCTAGTGAAAGCACTCCCACCATCATGCCTGGCGCCCGAATTCTGTGCGTAGATGATGATCCACGTATCAACGAACTCAATGAGATCGTTCTCGCCCGGGCGGGATATGAAGTGGCAACCGCCGAATCTCCCACGGATGCCCTTAACCGCCTGAAAACAGAGACTTTCGATCTCGTAATCACCGACCTCTTCCCGCAGTCTCCCAGAGATTCCGCCTTTGTGGCGAACCTTCGCTGCCTTGATCCTGAGATGCCGGTGATTCTGGTCACAGGCAACCACAACCCTCCACCGGAAATACTCAGACAAGCGGACGCATTTGTTGTAAAAGCCTATTCGCTAAACGCCCTCACTGATTCAGTCCGTGAGGTGCTCATACGGAGCAAATTGAGGCGCATTGGGTAGGAGGGACGCTAGTCCCTTTCAGCAAAGTCCTTCAATTCGGGATAATGATCTACGAGCGTGCCCGGCGCCTTTACTTTCTTTCGGCTGAGCATGCCTTTCAATTCGAGGGCGTTCACAGCCGCTTTTCCCTTGTAGTGATTGTTGGTAATGGCAAAGGTTTTCTCCGCCTTTTCCCCAAGGCGTTCGATCTTCTGTTTCCAGGGCTCTAGCTGCTGAGGCGTGTACAGGTAGTTATAACGATCGTTGCGATTGTCCGATTGAAACCACTCCTTGTAGTTCCGTCCGTGCAGTCGAACGTAAGCGATAGGAGCGGTTGAATAGTCGGTTGCTGCCATAGCACGGCCGAGCTGTGGCTGGTCGATGTTGCAGAAGGCGACGCTCTGTGCGGCAAACTCCGAAAGCACCTTTTCGCTATCCCATGTGGCATGCCGCACCTCGACTACCAACGGATACTCTCGGAATTTCTTGATCAACTTCTCAAGATAGTCTCGATTTTCATCGGTGTTCCTGAACGAAATGGGGAATTGAATGAGAAGAGCCCCGAGTCTGTTCTCTACCGCGATCGAATCCAGTCCTTCCTTCGCGCTGGCTTCGTCTTCTTCCAGAGGATTGAGGGTTGCTGAGGAGGTGGATTGTAACGACGCGCCCGGCGCGTGCGTGAAACTGCGAAATAGCTTCGCGGTGAACTGGAATGCAGGATTCACCTCGGCGACGAGATCACACCATTCCTTGCCTGTCTTGGGGCGAATGTGTCCATAGAACGACGTGTTGATCTCGCAGCAGTCGAAGTACTGGGCCAGGAATTGGACGGGGTGCTGCTTCTTTTTGAGGCCGGCGGGATAGACAATACCTTCCCAGTCTTTGTAGGAAAAGCCTGCAGTTCCGACGAGAATCTGAGGAGGCACGTCCTTCAGCTTACAGCGAGATAGGAATCGGGAGCTCCGTGCGCCCGGCGCTCCGGGAAGTCATGCATGGTCAGATGCCTTTACCAGACTCCCTTATCGCTGCCCGTCACTTTGTAGGCGAAGGCGGCTGCCGAAGCTAAGTAGGGAAGCAAACTCAGCCGGAAGGTCGCGGGAACATCTCCACGGGCGGCAGCCTGAGTCACCTGATAGGTATAGAGCGCGGCGCCATGAGGCAGCACCGGCACACGCAGGAATCGTGCGCGAGGCTTGACCTCATTGCCGCCAAACCGCGCTGCGGCCAACACAAAGTCAGGCAGGGCGAGCGGAGTGCCGCGATATTGCCTTACGTGATCTGAGACAACCATCAGGTATGTCGCGACTCCAGGCCAAATGCCGGCAGCTTGGGTCGCTCGTTTCAATTCGTCAAAGTTCAGTTCACCCGACTCAATGATGGCGGCAGAATTGACGATGTCGCACACGCGGAAGTAAAAGTGCCGGTACATCCGCTGCAGAGTCGCCACGATGATGCGTTCTTCAGAAGCAGGGACGTAGTACGTCTTATCTTCGACGACCTTCAGGACGCGGCGAGTCACAAAACGGCGAGCGAGAGCCATGTGCTCTCCCATTTGTCCCAGCCGCTGAACGTGGATTTCGACTGACTCCTTCAAGCCAGGGACTGCGAAGTTCCATTTGTGCGCCAGCCGATCGCCCCAGCTACGTGCTTCAATGTGCGCGCTGAATTTTCCGGTCATCACCTTACAGATTGCGCGCTCGTCGGCAGTGCTGTAGAGATCAAGGTCGTTACCAAGGTCAGGATAATGATCCAGGGACTTCATTACCGTCGTCGGACACTTGGCATTTTCCAGTTCCTCGCAGATGTTCTGCAGATACACCAGGGCTGTTGAGATGCGTTTATGTTCCTTGTCTAACTCTGCAGACGCCCACTCCGCCAACCCTGTGTTGCCATCGCGTGTGGCTTGGTCCACTACAGTGTTCAGGCTGCGCACGACTACATGGTGTAAGTCCGCTAACGAAACGAATTCCGAACGCTCGTCCGGGGTCAGGGATGCAACTAAAGATACGGCCCTGCCTGCCTGTATAGGATTGAGCGTCAACGAGAAGAGCGCATTCAGATATTCAGCTTCACGGTTCAGTTTGGATGCCATTCGAAGAGGAGACCTCAGGGCGAAGAAATGAGTCCTTAATCTAGGATGTGTGCTGCTGGAATGTGGTTGGACGCGGAACAAGCTCCTAAGCTACTGAGACTCTGAGGTTTTTTCGCGCACCTCCGTATAATCAAGTCTTTTCGAACTTCCATCTAGCTCCGCCGCTTAGAGCTAGGAGCTTAGAGGCTTAGGAGCTTCCTTGCCCCACAGAGATCTGCGCGATTGGATGGCTGCGCTCGAACGCGCAGGAGAACTCAAGCGCATTCGCGCCGAAGTAGATCCAATTCTCGAAGTTACTGAGATCGCCGACCGCGCGTCGAAGTCAAAAGGGCAGAGGGCCGGCGGTGCTGCTTTGCTTTTCGAGAAGTTGAAAGGCCATCCTGGTTCTAAACTCCTGATCAATCAATTTGGCTCGGAGAAGCGGATGCAGATGGCGCTCGGCGTCGATTCCCTTGATGAAATCGCCGGGCGAATACGCGAGCTTCTGAACATGAAATCGCCGGAGGGGTTTCTCGAAAAGCTGAAGATGCTTCCCATGCTGGCGGACATGGGCAAGTTCTTTCCGAAGACAGTAGCTACCGGTTCGTGCAAAGAGGTAGTTAAGAAAGACAAATTCTCATTACTTGATTTTCCCATCTTGAAATGCTGGCCCCAGGATGGTGGACGCTTCATTACCCTGCCGTGTGTGATCACGCGCGATCCGAGAACAGGGAAGCGAAATGTGGGCATGTATCGCATGCAGGTATATGACGAGCGCACGACTGGCATGCATTGGCAACGCCAAAAGGTTGCGGCAGAACACTATCGCGAGAGACTGCGAATGGGTGTGGCCTCGAACGAGCAAGGTGGAAACAGAGGCGCAGCAGTTGACATCATGGCTCGCTCCTCAGGCGGCAGCATGCTCGCGGAAGGGGACCGCCCCGTCGGGAAGATGGACGTTGCAGTTGCGATTGGCACCGATCCGGCGCTCACGTTTTCAGCGATCGTTCCAGCGCCGCCAGATGTCGAGGAGTTCATCATCGCCGGTTTCCTCCGGCAGGAACCCGTCGAGTTGGTGAAGTGCGAAACCGTAGATCTTGAAGTTCCTGCGAATGCCGAGATTGTTCTTGAGGGATACGTGCAGCTCGACGAGCTTCGCCCGGAAGGTCCCTTTGGAGATCACACAGGCTTCTACACATTGGAGGATGCCTACCCTGTTTTCCACGTCACCTGCATTACACACCGGAAGGATCCGATCTACGCCACCACGATTGTGGGCAAACCCCCGATGGAGGATGCTTGGATGGGCAAGGCCGTCGAGCGCATCTTTCTGCCGCTGATGAAGCTAACCTTGACAGAGATCGTCGATGTGAATCTTCCCGTCGAAGGTGTTTTTCATAACCTGATGATCGTCTCCATCCGAAAGTCCTATCCCGGACAGGCGCGCAAAGTCATGCATGGAATCTGGTCACTGGGACAAGCCATGTTTACTAAGTGCATCGTTGTGGTTGATGAGGACGTGAATGTCCACGACATCGGTGACGTAACGTTGAAGGCGCTGAACAACATCGATCCCGAGCGGGACATTCAATTTACCCTCGGGCCTATCGACTCCCTCGATCACGCCTCGCGGCTCGCGAACTATGGTTCCAAAATGGGAATCGATGCAACGCGAAAGTGGTCTACCGAGGGCTTTTCACGTCCATGGCCGGACGAGATCACGATGGATCCCGGGATTAAAGCAATCGTCGACAAGAAGTGGAAGAGCCTGGGGATTGACTGATTCAACGGTTGCCGATGATTGCTGATTGCGCTCGTATGTCCACGGATGCTACCGTCGCACCTTCCTAATGCGGCAGAACTTCGAATATGCGTTGGTCTGGCTCTTCGTCCGAGTGCTTGGAATTCTTCCCCGCAGCTTGTCGCGCGCTTTGGGGATCGGGCTGGGAATGGCAGCGTACATTTTGGTTGGACGCCTGCGAACTGTCGGCCTACGTAATCTTGAGATTGCGTTCCCGGAAATGCAAAAGCAACAGCGAAGCCGCATCGTGCGTCAGTTGTTCGTTGGTTTCGGACGTCATCTTGCTGAGTTCTGTATGTTTCCACGCTATAGCGCCGAAAATGCCCGCAGTGTTGCCGTTTACAATGGCTTCGAAAACTACGCAACGGCTCGTGATGCGGGCCGCGGTGTCTTGCTTCTTACGGCCCACTTGGGCGCATGGGAGATCGGTTCCTTCGTACACTCGATCTTCGGCCATCCGATAAAGATCGTGGTTCGCCGCCTGGATAATCCCAAGGTAGACGCGCTAGTGGAGCGCTATCGAACCCTGCACGGGAACCAGACTTTTGCCAAAGAGGATTTTGCCCGCGGGCTGCTGGCTGCAATGAAGGCGGGAGAAACCGTGGGAATCCTGATGGACACAAACATGACGCCGCCTCAGGGAGTGTTCGTGGATTTCTTTGGCAAACCTGCTTGCACAGCATCGGGAATGGCCAGAGTCGCACTACGCTCCGGCGCTGCGGTCGTTCCGGCATTTACCATCTGGGACAAGAAACTGAAGAAATATCGCGTTCGCTTTGATCCAACGCTGCAGTTAACCTCAACCGGAGACGATGACGCTGACGCGATTAGCAATACGGCGCTCTTTAATCGCGTGATCCAGGACTACGTGACCCGATATCCTGAGCAGTGGTTATGGGTTCACCGCAGATGGAAGACCCGTCCCGCCGGAGAACCGCCGATCTACTGAAATGAGCCCTAACGCCTCAACCCATTCGGCCCAGGACATCGCACGTCATTGCGGTGCAGTTCTTAACGGAAACGGGGCAACGCGGGTGCGAGGGATTTCGAGTATCCGGTCAGCGAACGATGGAGACATTGTCTTCGCCGCCGATGATGCTAGGTTGAAAGAAGCGCTGGAATCACGCGCTGCGCTAGTGTTGACTGGCCAGTTTGCGGCAAATGTGCACAGTACCAAGTCGCTCCTGATCGCGCGTGATCCTAAGCTCGCCTTCGCTCGCGTTGCAGCTCTGTTCTCACACGCTGAGACGCGCATTGGGCATGACGAGAGCGCACAAATCCATCTGTCCGCGAAGATTGGCGAAGATACCTGGATCGGTCCCGGAGTTGTGGTTGAAAGCGGAGTCAGCATCGGCAACCGCACGTCCATCGAGGCGAACTCTGTTATTGGCGCGCACGTAGTTATCGGAGAGGGGTGCCGGATCGACCCAAACGTAACTATTTATTCCGGAACAAAACTTGGGAATCGAGTTGTTGTGCAGGCTGGAACCGTACTTGGATCGAGCGGCTTCGGGTATGTGCGCGACGACGTTGGACACTATTACTTGTTTCCCCAAGTGGGCCGCCTCATCATCGAAGATGATGTTGAGATCGGCGCCAACTGTACGGTAGATCGGGGCGCACTCGACGCAACCGTGATTCGTCGCGGCACAAAACTCGACAACATGGTTCATGTTGGGCACAACGTGGAGATTGGTGAGGACGTTGTCATTGCTGCCCAGACAGGAATCTCGGGGAGTTCCCGGATTGGATCAGGGGCCATTGTCGGCGGCCAAGTGGGCATCGGCGATCATGTAGAAATCGAAGACGGCGTGATTCTTGGTTCCGGCAGCGGAATTCTAAGCAACAAGGTTGTTCGAGGGAAGGGTATCGTTTTTTGGGGAACGCCCGCTCGTCCACTTAAGGAGTATCTAAAGGAACTCGCCACTCTTTCGCGGCTTACGCGAAAAAAGAGAGAGTAGGCTGCCGTTATGGCACGGATCATCGTCGGTGGCCAAACGAAGGATGCCGGCAAAACTACTCTGATCTGCAACATCATCAAAGCCTTTCCTGCTGCCGAGTGGACTGCAGTGAAATTCTCCAATCATCGGCACCCGGCTGAGAACTGCGAAGTGCTAACGGAGGGTCCTGGATGGATTATTTGGGAGCAGAGTGCGACGGACGATCAAACCGATGCGGCCAGATTTCTCCACTCAGGAGCAGACCGCGGCCTGTTAGTTCAAGCTGACAATCGTTCCTTAAGGGAAGTTTGCTCCGTGCTAATGAAGGAGATTTCGACGACTACTGCTGTAATTGTGGAGTCGGCATCGGCAGCGGAATTTCTTCAACACGACTTACTGCTGCTACTTCTGGATGCTGCCCAGAACGATTTCAAAGAATCGACGAGGCAACAGCTGGGTGGCGCGGACGCCTTCGTACTTCGCAACTCCGATTCAAGAGTTGAGCAGGGAATTGAGGGTGTGAAGGAAAAGCCAGTATTTACAGCATTTCTTGATTACCTCGATCCTGGTCTTCTGCGTCTGCTGGCAGCCAAACTCGGAAGCTGCGTCTAGGCGGCCCGCTCGGGGCGATTCGGATATTGCTCTGGTAATTGCTCAAGCACACGCAACGGTGCTCGAAACTTATTACCACCCTCCAGAGCGATTTTTGCAAAGGCAACGTTCAGCACAAGGCCCGAGAGATTTTCAAGGAATTCCTCGGTAATGTGGAGGGCCGCGCTGATCTCGTCATCCTTCAGCCCAGCTTCCAGCATGGGTTCCACACTTAGTTGCGGAGCGTTCGGGAGCTCGCTCGCGAGCGCCAAAGCCGACTCTCGAAGTGCGTGACGGCTCTCTCCGTAAAGAGGAGACGATGCTGCGGGTTTGAAAGCATTCCAATACAGGCTCAAAAAATCGGGCCAGCGCGCCAGAGCCTGGTAGTCGGTATTCACAACGGCGACGCCGAGAGTTCGCTTGATGTCGTCGTAAATCTTGCGTGTCTGAGGCGGCGCGATTTCTTCCGTTACCTGCACGGGCTTCTCAGCGATCACAGGATGTTCGGCGCCGGTTGCGGCACTTCGCTTTTGGGCCGGGCCATCTTCAAACGCTTGCAACTGGAGAGCTGTGATCAGCAGCAGGAGCGGATTGTTGTAATGAAAGAGCTCCACTACATCAGTAAGTTCATGCTGTGCTCCGCTTGAGAATTGAATCTCACGGATACTGCTGCAGAGATCTGGAATCAGGAGGTAGTTGTGAGCACGAGTGTACGCTTCGGCTCTCAATCGTTCGGCGTTTTGAAAGAACTCGCGCGTTTCTACCGCGGGCCGCAACGTCTTCCACATCAAGTCGAGGAACCTCGGAAAAGCGCCGTAAGCCTGGAATATCGGGTTTACATGCGGAACTCCGAGCGCCGCCTTGATCTCATGATAGATCTCCAGAGTTCGTCCAGATGCGTCCGCTTCGCGCACCAAAGGCAGACGGCGTTTCCGACTTAGCGGCATGACCCATATGTGATGACGCATATTGGCACATAGATGTCATCGCCGGAATTGGCACGAAGAATTGCAGCTACTCTGATGCGAGTCGAACCATCGGAACTAGGAAGGTCCTCTCCCACTGAGTAGCTTCGACAGAAGCCGCAAACAAAAACCTTCTTAGCTCTTCTTAGTGAGGAGATGCCCTAGCTTTTCCTTCTTTGTCTTAAGGTATGCGGCTGAACGTTCGCCGACCAGTGGCTCGCAGGGAACACGTTCGACTACTCGGATTCCTGCGCTCGACAGCGCAGAAACTTTTGAAGGATTGTTCGAGATCAGACGTACCTTTCCCACTCCCATTGCGTGCAACATGGCCGCCGGTAACTCGAACTCTCTGTGGTCAGCTTTGAATCCAAGTCGCTCGTTGGCTTCTACGGTGTCGAGCCCCTGATCCTGGAGTTCATACGCTTGCAGTTTCGCGATCAGGCCGATGCCACGGCCTTCCTTCTGTTCGTACAGAAGGATCCCTGCTCCGGCGTCGGCAATTAGCCGAAGCGCTAATTCGAGTTGCTGCCGGCAGTCGCAGCGCAGTGAGTGAAAGACATCTCCGGTGAGGCACTGTGAGTGGATTCGCACCAGCGGAGCTTGCGAATGGATGTCTCCCATCACCAAAGCAACAGCGGCTTCAGGACGACCAGTCTCGGGATCCCGACGATTCCCCTCGAATCCGAGTATGCGAAAGTGCCCGAATTTAGTAGGGAAATCCGCTTCCGCGCGCTTTTTGGCCTCTGGCTTAGCTGTAGGTGCTTTCACTTCTTAATTATAGCCAGCCATTCCTGCTAGGCTTACATCTGCGTGGACCAGAAGTTAATACTCATCACCCTGCTCATTCGGCTGGGCGTGGTCGCGGCCATTGCCAGTGCCGTGGTGCGATCGCGTTACTTCAAGTCCATTCTGTTTCGCAACGAGATTCGCAGCACGCGCCAGCAGCTTCAGATCGTCTTATTCGTCGGCGTTCCGGTGGCGCTCGGTGTATGGGTCCGAGCCACGGTTCCGAGTTTCTCTGCCGCTGACGTTGCATTCGAAAGCGCAATCATTGTCGGCGTGATGGGTGGCCGCCTGGCTGGAGTCGCGCTGGCTGCTTTGTGTGCAATCCCGGAATTGTGGCGGCATGAATTTCTAGCATTTCCGTTAGACGCGCTTGCCGGATATGTTGCCGGGGCGTTTCGCGAGTACGCAGCCAATCGCGAAGACATTTGGTCGTTCTCCCCGATGGTTGACCTGAGCGTCTACCGATGGGTTCGCAGAAATTTTCCGCGTCCAAGACACGACTGGCAGGTCGCCTTTTTCGTTGGAATTCTGCTACTGCAATTTCTCCGCGAGCAAATAGGGCGTGCGTTTCCCGGCCGACTGTTCTTCTTGCATGGCGAGACTTTTTGGGTGGAAGTGGCAGTCTACGCTGGAACTATCGCCGCAGTGGCCATTCCCATCAAGATCTGGAATGCAACCCGTATTGAACTCAAACTTGAGGAGCAGGAACGACTCCTTCTGCAAGCCCGCTTGGATGCACTGCAGAGCCAGATCAACCCTCACTTTCTCTTCAACACGCTGAACTCGATTTCCTCGTTGGTGCGCGTTCGCCCCGAGCAGGCGCGTGACCTGATTGTGAAGCTGGCGAACATCCTGCGTTCGCTACTTAGGAAGCATGACGCTTTTGTGCTGCTGCGAGAGGAGATGGAGTTCATTGACAACTATCTGGATATCGAGGTCGCGCGCTTCGGCTCAGAAAAGCTGCAGGTTATGAAGGATCTTGATTCCCCAACTCTCGATGTGATCGTGCCGAGCATGATGCTACAGCCGATCGTTGAAAATGCGATCAAGCATGGCCTGGCTCCCAAAATCGAGGGTGGAAAGATCACCATCCGCAGCCGATTACAGCCTGAACATCGCGTGCGCATTGAGATCGAAGACGACGGAGTCGGAATGGCGGCGATCAATGGCCGTTTCAGCGATCGTCGCCGGTATACGCGTGATGACGCGGATGCTGCCGACCTGCACACGGAGGGAATCGGAATGCATAACGTCGCCGAGCGCCTGCGGGTGCTCTACGGTGCCAATGCGCACATGACGGTGCAAAGCAGTCCGGGTAAGGGAACGAGGATCTCAATCGAGCTGCCGTTACTACAGACGGACAAGGAATTCTCGGCTGCGTCTGCGATCTACGAGGCGCGTTCCAGCACACGCTGATAGAACTTCTCGTATTGAGGAATAATTTTCGACGCGCAGAAGCGCGACTGCGCTTCAAAGCGAGCAAGCTTCGCCATTTCCCGAAGCCGCTTTTCGTCGGAGAGCACTTCGATCGCACAACGAGCCATTCGCTCCACGTCGCCCACCTCAGCGAGAAACCCATTCTTGCCATCTTCTATTACTTCCGGCAGGCCGCCAACGTTGGTCGCAATCGCAGGTACTTCGCAGGCCATCGCCTCTAAAGCTGCCAGTCCAAAGGACTCGAGCTGGCTTGGTAATAGCATCAAGTCGGCGATTGCCAGCTTCTCGTGCACGTTGTCCTGCTTGCCGAGAAAATGGACTCGATTCAACAGACCCAGGCGTCGCACCTGCCACTCCGCTGCCGAACGCTCCGGACCGTCTCCAATCATGATCAACCGTGAAGGCACTTCCTTCTGCACTCGATCAAAAATCTCAATCACGTCACCGATGCGTTTTACCGGACGGAAATTCGATAGGTGAACAAGGATTTTCTCCTCTGGCTCAGCAAAGATTGAACGATCGGCGCTGATATCTTTCGGCCGCTTGTACAAGTCGCAATTCACGAAGTTGTAGATCACTTCGATCGGATTCCGAACTGCAAACTCCTGCACCGTGCGCTCCCGAAGGTAGTTGGAAATTGACGTCACGCCATCGCTTTGTTCGATAGAAAACCTGGTGACGGGAAGGTAGGAGGGATCTTGTCCTACGAGTGTAATATCGGTGCCGTGCAAGGTCGTCACGTAGGGCAGATGACGAGGAAAGGTAGCACTAGCCAGCATCTGCCGCGCGAGCATTGCGCTTACCGAATGAGGAATCGCATAGTGCACGTGCAGGAGATCGAGATCATAGATTTCCGCAACTTCCGCCATCCTCGTGGCTAGTGCAAGATCATAGGGCGGATATTCGAACAGTGGGTATTGAGAAACGGTAACTTCGTGATAGCGAATATTGTCGTGCAGCGTAGTCAGCCGAAAAGGCTGCGAGTACGAGATGAAATGAATCTCGTGCCCACGATGGGCGAGCTCAATTCCCAGCTCAGTGGCAACGACTCCACTGCCACCATATGTGGGATAACACGTGATTCCGATCTTCATACTGTTTCAGCAGGATACTCGGGATTGGATGTTCGCAGCGGAATCACGTTCCAAAATCTCAAGATTTAGGGACGAGAGTTTCAGCCGCAAGCCGCGTCTAGACTCCAGCGCCGCTGCAGGCTTATTCGCCGATGATCTTTATGATGACGCGCTTTTCCCTCTGGCCATCGAACTCCGCATAGAACACCCGCTGCCAGGTCCCCAGATCCAGCTTGCCCTTTGTGATCGGCAAGGTTACGGACTGGTGCAGCAGCAGACTTTTGAGGTGCGAATCGCCATTGTCTTCTCCGGTTTTGTGGTGGCGATAGTCCTCGCGAAACGGGGCGAGTTTCTCCAGCCATTCGTCGATATCCTCAATCAATCCCGATTCGTTGTCGTTCACGTAGACGGCTGCGGTAATGTGCATCGCCGATACAAAGGCCAGGCCTTCCTCCACTCCGCTTTTCTTCACGGCAGTTTCTACTTGGGGAGTGATGTGGATGTAGTCTCGATGCTTCTTTGTATGGAACTTTAAGTACTCGGTGTACGCCTTCACGAGAAGAGGATAGCAGCGTTACCACTGACAATCAGCGCGCGCGTCATTTAGATTAGCTATATGCCTACTGGCGAGAAATTTGAACGAGCGGTGAACATCATGGCGCGCCTCCGGGCGCCGGGCGGCTGTCCGTGGGATCGTGAACAAACCTTCGATTCAATCAAGCCCTATACGTTGGAAGAGACGTACGAAGTATTCGAGGCCATCGAAAACCGCGACTGGCAGGAGCTGTCAGGGGAGCTGGGTGACCTGCTGCTTCAAGTCCTGTTTTACGCAGAGATGGCGAGGGAAGCCGGATACTTTTCTATTGATGACGTTGTTGACCGACTCTCTGACAAGCTTGTAAAACGCCATCCTCATGTTTTCGGCGACACCAAGGCTGCTAGCTCACATGAGGTTGTTCGCAATTGGGAAGCTCTTAAGAAAACTGAAGCTTCGAGGAAGAATGCGCTAACGGACGAGGTCAAGAGGCAATCGCTCCTCATTGGAGTATCCCGCGCGATGCCGGCGCTGCTTGAAGCGACAAAACTGAGTCGCAAAGCTGCCTCGATCGGATTTGATTGGTCAGAGATCACTGGCATCTTTGAAAAGCTTGACGAAGAAGTCGCCGAACTCAAACACGACATTGCAGAACTTCCTCAACCGATCAAGCCTGCTGGCGGGCATGCAGGTTCGAGAACACATCAAGTTTCTCCCGAGCTTCACCAGCGCATCGAGGCAGAAGTTGGAGATTTGTTCTTTGTGCTCGTTAACCTTGCCCGTTTTCTCGACGTGGACCCAGAGTCGGCGCTGCGCAGGACTACACAGAAATTCCGACGGCGTTTCGAAGGTATGGAGAATCAGTCGCGCGAACAAGGACGACCTCTCGAAGAAATGAACATCGACGAAATGGAAAAGCTCTGGCAAAACTCCAAGGCCGCCGAGGAGGTGAAGCGTTGAGCGCTGCCGCTTCACGCGATAACAGTCCGACAGACTCCATCGCGCTGCACCACTGCCGCGAAGTAGCGGAATTTCAGGCATGCGTGGATTTGCAGCGCGAAGTTTGGGGGTTCTCCGATGCAGATCTGATCCCGGTTCGCATGTTCGTTGTAGCCAGCAAGATCGGTGGACAAGTAATTGGAGCGTTCGCAGGAGAAACACTCGTCGGGTTTGCGTTGTCGATTCCGGGTGCGCGCGATGGCCACACTTATCTTCACTCGCACATGCTCGCCGTACGTGAAAAGTATCGCAATGCCGGACTTGGACGGCGACTCAAATTAGCTCAGCGTGATGACGCGATCGCGCGAAAGTTTGAGCTGATGGAGTGGACTTTCGATCCGCTCGAGATTAAGAACGCTTATCTAAACATCGAGAAGCTGGGCGCCATAGTCAGGCGCTACACCATCAACCAATACGGCATCTCGTCTTCTCAGTTACAAGGCGGACTGCCCACCGACCGTTGCATTGCAGAGTGGTGGCTGAACTCGAACAGAGTACGGCAACTTCTGGAAGAGGGAAGATCGATTGCGGTGGATCCAGCGATGGTGATCAAGGTGCCCGCTCATATTTATGAGTGGAAAAGTGATCCGACGACTCGCGATCGCGCGCTTGAAACGCAACTTGCGAATCGCGAGCAGTTTCTGAACGCATTCTCTCGCGGCCTTACTGTGTTGGGCTACAAGCGAGATCAGGAAGGCAACGGCATCTTTCTGCTGGCGCCTCCGGAAGAACGATTTGAGTTTGGCTCCGTGGAACAGGAAGCGGCCTCATGCACATAGAGTCCATCACGATGCACGAACTGCACATGCCGCTCGTGCATTTCTTTGAAACTAGCTTCGGTCGAACGACTGAGCGCCGCGTCTTGCTTGTTGAACTGAAGATCGACGGAGTCTCTGCCTGGGGCGAATGCGTAGCGGGCGAGCATCCCTACTACAGCGAGGAATCTCTGGAGACAGGGTGGTACGTCATTCAAGCCGAACTGGCTCCGGCTCTGCTCGGCCGCGAGATTGATTCGGGCCGCGACGTTCCCGCTCTGCTGAAGCGCGTCCGCGGTCATCGCATGGCCAAGGGGGCCCTCGAGAATGCGGTCTGGGAGGCCGAGGCCCAGTTCAAGGATGTTCCGTTATGGCGCTTACTAGGCGGAACACGCCGCGAGATCGCCTGCGGCGTCTCGCTGGGCATCCAAAACTCCCTTGAACAGCTCCTGAACAAAATTGAAGAGGAACTGGCTGCTGGTTATCAGCGCATCAAGCTGAAGTGCAAACCGGGGTGGGATCTCAAAGTTTTCGAACGCGTCCGCGCTCGATGGCCGAACATTTTGCTCAGTTGCGATGCTAATTCCGTTTATACGCTCGACGATGTCGAGCATCTCAAAGAATTCGACCGCTTCAATCTGCTGATGATCGAGCAACCATTATGGAATGACGACTTCTATTTTCATGCGACCTTGCAGAAGCAGCTCAAGACGCGCATTTGTCTCGATGAAGCGATTCACCATGCTCGCAGTGCGCGCGCTGCGATTGAATTAGGATCGTGCGGAATTATCAACATCAAAGTGGGTCGCGTGGGAGGCTTTAGCGAAGCAATTGCCATTCACGATGTCGCTGCCGCGAACAACATTCCAGTGTGGTGCGGCGGCATGCTCGAGAGCGGCATCGGACGTGCCCACAACGTGGCTTTGTCGACTCTGCCCGACTTCTCTCTTCCAGGCGATGTTTCGGCCGCGAAGCGATACTGGAAAGAGGACATCGTCGAGCCGGAGATCATTGTGTCCCAAAAAGGAACGATCACAGTGAGTGACAGGCCCGGAAGAGGCTACGATCTGCGTACGGACTTGATCGAGCGCCTTACGGTGCGGAAGAAGACGATGAGGCAAGCGGCTGCTGTACGGGTTTAAAGCTATTGTCCGTTTTTCTGTGCCAGTTCAGGCGTGCCCTTTTTTAAAATGTCCGCACCTTCGGAGAGGCTTACGCGATCGGGTAGACGGCGAAAGTCGGTTTCGAATTCCTGTTCATCGTAAATAAGCGTCTTGAACAATAGGGCTTTTCCGCGAAGGTCGAGCTTCAAGACTGTGGTGTCCCAATGCCTGGCATCTACCTGTTCCTGCTCAACCAGGAAGCCGCCGCCTTTGTAAAGTCTGCCCAAAATGCCCCAACCGAAATCGACGTCGTGGAATAGATGCGCGTCGATTTTCCGTAATCTCTGCTGCGGAAGGTTCAGCCAAAGCTCGCCAGCCATTCCGGTGTAGATCGACTCTTCGCGAGACTGCGGTTCATAGTTAGGATCGGGACGAAATCGCAGCTTCACGACATCGCCATCTCGTCCAATCTCCTGGTAAAAGAACGCGTTTGGCAGAGCTCTTACCATGATCTGGGCGCGATTCTCGTCCTCTTTCTCGCGCTTCTGACGTCGTTTCTGTTCATCGAGGTCGCCAATGAGCTTCTGGATCTTCTGTTCTTCCGCTTGGCGGACGTCGTCCGTCGGTGGCCGTCCGTCTAGCAGTAGCGTTCTCGCAATACTGCCCTGATCGGTCTGCACGATTTGCTGAACTTTGCTGCCCTTTGGGGACACTTTTTTCAGCTTGAACATGTAGTGAGATTTATCGAGCTCTTCCTGTTTGAGTTCGTTAGCAACAACTCTGCGAACAATTTCGCGAGCCTCGGCATTCGGCTGAAAGTCGGACGTTTGATCGGCCTTCGAGTCATCCGCAGCGAATGCTGCAGAACTGCAGGATAGAGCGCAGGCGATAAGCACGAGGAATGCACTGCGCAGGGACGGTCGGCGAATACTAATCACCATAGGAAGCCCTGTTGAAGCCTAAGTACCACGTTATGAATATATAGCTTATTAGACGCGATTTCCCTGCTGGTTTGTTGCAATGCTGCTGGTCGAGGACGCTCAAAAATGTAATTTCGCCCGACTATACAAGGATCAGCAGTCCCCCCAAAAAAGAAGAAAAACAAGCGATCATCTCCCGCGTTTTCATGAATTTACGTGTGACCGGTCGGGGAATTCTCTAATCGAAGCGAAGGTCGCTGGATGCGGCAAGAACTATGTCGGCTCAATCGGAAGAAGGCAGTCCCATTGGCTGTTTTTGATCGCTGACTGTGGCAGAACCGCTGTTCCCCTGGTTCTTCGGTCCTGTTGCTGACAGCGACGTTCCGACTGAGCCGACTGAGAGTTGATTTGCAAGAACATGACCAAATCGTGCAGTCGCAAATCACAGGAAACACAGAGCTTGATAGCGCCGCGTTCAGCCGGCGTGAAACCCGACCGCATGACTAGCGGGCAATCTTAGGCAACAGGATGCCGCAAGTGAGTAGCGCGATTCCATATTCGTTTGCGGTCTCCCAACGATGGAATTGTCTCCATGAGCCTATAATGCTGCTCGAGAGCGAATAGGCTTTAGGGAACTGCCGGCAATCCGTTGCGTTCGGAGTGTCTGCTCTGTATAGTTTGCGCCAAACTGTGCTGCTCCTGTAGCTTGTAAGTCTCGCGATCGCAGCGCAGGATCGTCGCGCTGTGCATACTGGGCGTTGATCTTTCGTCCTGAGATCGAGGTCCGATGTTTTGGCCGCCGGCGCAGGCCGGCAAGGGAAATCAGGAGGTCGGTTCCGTGGACACGTTTCGAACCAGCGAGCAGAGTCGTACCGATGTAGCCCATATTGGCAAATCCGTCGTGGTGAAGGGCGAACTTTCCGGCAGTGAAGACCTGTACGTTGACGGAGAGGTAGAAGGCAGCATTGAGTTGCACGATTACAACCTCACCGTTGGTCCAAATGGACGCATCCGCGCGAACATCACTGCCAAGGAAGTTGTGATTCACGGTCGAGTCGACGGCAATGTCAACGGTAAAGACCGTGTCGAGTTGAGGAAGTCCGCTGTGCTTGCGGGCGATATCGTTACGCAGCGCATTCTTATCGAGGATGGTGCATATTTCAAAGGCGGCATCGACATTGGTAAGGATCAGACTCCACGGCGCGATCAGCAGGCTTTGCATTCGACCTCAACTCCCGTAACTCCTGTGACCACGCCTTCGTCTCCCTTGCCCACCGCGCCAGCCTCATCAACCAGAGGATAGAGGGAATAACGACGACCGGTGGCAAACCCTTTCTCGCGCTTCTTCCGAGGCAAACCGTCACTCGACAACCAACAGGCGGCACAAGGGACTGACGCCGGATCCCGACGCTCCAGCGGCTTGGGCGAATTAACACGCCTGCTTAAGGGCTCAGAAGGTCTAGCGATTCTCGATTTAGGACCCACGTCTCCCGCCAACATTACGCACTTCACCGAACTCGGACATCGCGTTTATAACGAGGACGTCCTGCTCGCGGCCCAGAATGCCGAATACAAAGCCAAGGACGCGAGCGGAAATCCGACCATCGACGCCGATCATTTTTTTCGCGAGAACCTCCTTTTCAGAAATGTGAAATTCGATGCCGTCCTGTGCTGGGACATCCCCGACTATTTGGCCGAACCGCTCGTAAAACCGATGGTCGAGCGCATCGCTTCCGTCGTGAATCCCAAGGGCTATTTGCTCGCCTTTTTCCACACCAAGGACGCCGGACCCGACGCTCCGTATTACCGCTATCACATCAACGGCCTCGACAACCTGCGCCTTCAGCGTGGTCCGCAGTTTCGGCTTCAGCGCGTCTTCAACAACCGGCACATCGAGAACCTCTTTCACGACTACGCTTCGCTCAAGTTCTTCCTGGCTCGCGACAACGTGCGCGAGGTCCTCGTAGTTCGTTAGCCCATTCTCGATCTGCTCTTGCATCTTTCCCAATTTGGTTTAAAGTATCGCGGATGAATTCCGCGGCAGCTCTTAAACCTGCATTGGCTCTCCACGGCGGCGCGCCGGTTCGAACAAAGAAGTTTCCTGCATGGCCGCACTTTACTGAAGACGAGATCGCCGTCGTCGCGGAGGTAATGCGCAGCGGCCGTGTGAACTACTGCACGGGAGAGCAGGGAAGAGCGTTTGAACGCGAATTTGCCGATGCCTGTGCCACAAAGCAGGCGGTAGCAGTCGCAAATGGAACGCTGGCGCTGGAACTCGCATTGCGTTGCCTTGGCATTCGAGCAGGGGATCACGTCATCACCAGCAGCCGTACCTTTGTCGCTTCCGCGAGCTGCATAGCCATGTTGGGAGCGACTCCCGTCTTTGCGGATGTCCATCGCGACACTCAAAACGTTACCCTCGACACGGTTCGTGCGGTTCTCACTCCGGAAACGCGCGCGATCATTGCCGTACACCTTGGCGGTAATCCGTGCGATATGGATACCCTCGTTCAATTTGCCAAAGAGCGAAACTTGTTCCTGATAGAAGACTGTGCGCAAGCCCAAGGTGCTACTTATAGAGGCCGCCCAGTGGGCTCGTTTGGGCACGCAGCAGCATTCTCTTTCTGCAACGACAAGATCATCAGCAGCCTTGGGGAAGGCGGAATGCTCACCACGAATTCCACCGAACTCTGGGAGCGAGCCTCGGCATTCCGGGATCACGGTGTACAGCACGGAGCAAGTGCCCAGCCTGCGAATGGCAACGGGTTCCGCTGGATTCACGATTCCATCGGCACGAACTGGCGAATGCCGGAAGCGCAGGCGGCGGTCGGACGCATACAGTTGAAGAAGGCGAGTCCGTGGCTCGATCGGCGCCGCGCGCTGGCGGACATGCTGCGTTCCCATCTTGGCGGGATTCCTGCCTTGCGAATCCCTTCCATCCAGTCCCACATTGAACCTGCCTACTATCGGTTCTATGCCTTTGTTCGTCCGGAGAGGCTGAGACAAGGCTGGGATCGGGACACAATCCTGCAAGCTGTGAATGCAGAAAATGTGCCTTGTTTTAGCGGGAGCTGTGGCGAGGTATACCTGGAGAAGGCATTTGAGTCGTCGCGTCCAACGTTCCGGCATCCTGTCGCTCGGGAACTCGGCGAGACCAGCCTCGCATTTCCTGTGCATCCTACGATGGCCGACACCGACATGGAAGACATGTGTCGTGCCGTCGAGAAGGTGATGGAATGTGCCACTTGCGGTGACGAATCTTCTAGTACGAGCAAACGGCTTCGATTGGATTTGGTCACTGGGTAACAACGCAAACTCTTGCACTCTGGGAGTCCGCCGTTGCGCCAAGGCCTCGGTTCTATTGAGTTTTCCTAGCCAATCTTCAAGCAGTGCATTTACCCTTCTCCAACTCTGTGAAAGAATGCCTTCTCGCTATTCAGGAGAGTTTTCCGAATGGTTAAAGCCCTCCTAATCGAGGAGGACGCCGAGTCCCGCGCGCTCGCCGAGCGAGCATTTGCCGCCGCGGACATGAGCGTCGCGAGTGCCCCTGACTATCAGTCGGGCCTTGAGCTTTTGCGTGCAGAACGGCCCGGAGCTGTGGTGATCGGCGTCAGCGTTCCTGATCTTCATGGCTACGATCTCTGCCAGGAGATTCGCCGCGATCCCGCGCTCCGAGATGTGCCGATCGTGATTTGTTCCGCACAGAGCTATCCGGCTGACATTCGCCGCGCCAAAGAACTTGGAGCCGACGAGTATGTTGTGAAGCCGTACCAGGAGAAGGAACTGGTTGACGCCGTGTGGAACGCGATCGAACTGCGCAGCACGATATTTCGCGTGAAATTCTGGGGCACCCGCGGTTCGATCGCCACACCCGGGCCCGAGACCATTCGCTACGGCGGAAACACGGCATGCGTCGAGGTGCGCTGCGGCGAGGACATCCTGATCTTCGACTGTGGTACCGGCATCCGCGAGTTAGGCATTGCGCTGGCCAAGGAATATGCCGAGCGCAACCTTGAGGTTCATCTGTTCGTCAGCCACACGCATTGGGACCATATCCAGGGCTTCCCGTTCTTTCAACCCGCGTATCGTGCCGGCAACCGGGTGAACATCTACAGCCTGCACAGTCCCGACCGCAGCCTGGAGAAACTCTTTACCGGACAGATGGACGGTAACTACTTTCCAGTCACGCTCGACGATCTGATGGCGCGCCTGCACTTCGAGGAGCTTTCCGGAGACGTGCAGATCGGCGACGTAAAGGTCTCGAACATGCACCTGAACCACCCCGGATTGGCGCTTTCGTTCCGCATGGAGTCAAAGGGCCGCTCGGTCGTTTACATGACAGATCATGAGCCTTATCACAAGCTGCTTGGAGACAGTCCGCATACCAAAAAGCTCGACGCCGAAATCGACGCGTTCGCCAAAAACTCCGACCTACTAATCCGCGAAGCCCAATACACCGACGAGGAGTACGTCACCAAGCGGGGATGGGGGCATAGCACTACCTCCGACGCGGCGATCTCTGCCGTAAATTCCGAGGCCAAGCGTCTGGTTCTGTTCCATCACGATCCCATGCACGACGACCAGAAGATCGACTCCATGGTCGATTTCTGCCGGAACAAGATCAAAGAAAACGGCAAAGAGATCCGGGTGATGGGCGCCGCCGACAAACTTACGTTACGAATCTAAAAATCCAATCATCGCCACGCATCGTACCTTACGTGTTGCGGGTGAAAAGGAGTGGCGAGCAGCCTGTGCAAAAACTTGCAAGAATTTGCTTGACACCTTCAAGTCTTACCTTGAGAATTTCGCCTTCCCCCCGAAAACAATTGAACGACTGAATCCTCTGAGCCTGGAGTTTTTCTTATGGAATGGCTCGGCCCCGACATAGTCTCGAAGTACGAAAGCTCACGCTGGCCAGTGCTGCTTTCGGTTTGCCCAAACCTCGACCGCATGCAGAGCCGCGAGCATGCATTACTCGCCGCGGGTTACTTAGTCGCCTCAGCCAGCACGCTGACGGCTGCCAAAGAGATGACCCAGCTCTGCAAGTTCGATATCGTTTTGCTCGATCACGAGTGCGCTTCTGACGACGGAGCTAAGAACCTCCAGCAGCACCATGTAAGCGTGCTGCTCGAATCCGGAACCTCCGAACG
Organism: Terriglobales bacterium; assembly: GCA_035567895.1. Lineage (NCBI taxonomy): Bacteria > Pseudomonadati > Acidobacteriota > Terriglobia > Terriglobales > Terriglobales bacterium. Next base: position 107,556 of record DATMPC010000014.1, read on the forward strand.
GCAGTTGCTGAGTCACTTGAGTCAGTTGTTGCAGGTCGCGAGCGCCTCCGCCGCGGTGCACTGAAGGCGAGCTTTCGGCTGCCAGCTATCGGCGATCAGGCTAAGACTAACCGCAAGAGCTCACGGCAAATAACGCGGATGTTGTGGATCAGCACGGATGCCGATTGGGTGATACCTACCGCCCTTGGCTGGAGTCCCAAAGACCGAAGAGCAAAGACCAGCGGCTGCCTGGTGAGTATCAGGTTATTGAGTCTATTCGTGTGAATCCGTGCTTTTTATCCGTGTCGTGTGTTGCCCTTGACGTAGTTCTTTCCGAATCCCCGCCGTGCCAGCCGGAATCTATGGCAGAAACAAGCCTGTCGGCGAAGGGGGCGACCTGTCCCATCCCAAACTGCAGTTCAGCTTCGGTAACAGCTCATTAACACGAAGCATCTGGGTGGTCGCGTTCAGCTTCGTGTGCCTGCTCACCGCCGCCGCTCAAAGCTCCGCGTCCGCAGACGAGATTCCCCTGGAACGCTGCGACCGCCTGCCGGTCGTGAAGGTGCGCGTCGCCGACACTGACATGCATTTCCTTCTCGATACGGGCGCCACCACGATGCTGAATCTGAAATCGTTTACCGGAGGCTCGCGCGGACAGATCAAAATCAGCTCATGGAAGGGAACCGCAGACACCAGCGCGCGCGAAGTGACACTTCCCACTCTCGCTCTCGGCACGCATGTCCTGCACGAGTTGAAGCTGCCGGCCATCGACCTCAGTCCGATCGGACAGGCGTGCGGCGGTCCGATAGACGGCATCCTCGGCGTCGATTTGCTCGACATGATGAATGTCACCATCGATCTCAAGCGCCGCGTGGCTTCACTGGGGGGCGAGCCCGCCGATGCAAAGACCTTATACCAACAGATGGACTCGGCCATGGGCCATTGCACCGGCGCCTTTGAGCAGGCGAAGGCTGAAGAACTCGAGCAATGCTTCGATCCCGAGATCGTGCTCTATTGCCCTGAAGGAGAGTTCAAAGGCCGCAGCGAAGTGATGCGTTACATGCGTGAATATTACTTCAAGTTTTCTCCCAATCTTCACTACACGACCACCCTGCACGACGTGCAAGCCTTCGGCGATGCCCTCTGGTACTCGTACGACTTCGAGATGAAGACTCCGGAAAAACAAATGTCAGGCCGGGGAATGGCCATGTGCAGAAAGAACCAGGGCCGCTGGATGATCCTAAACATGCACAACTCCCTCCGTAAAGGCGAACAGCAAGCAAGCCTGCCAAAGCAGTAGCAGGCCCTGCGGTAGCGAGTGGTGCCGCGCAGAACCCCGCGGTAGAGGGCGGGTGAGGCACAATGACATGGATATGGACAAAGACCTCGAAAAGCAGGCTGTTGCCCGTGCCGCTCTCAGTTTCGTCGAGAATGGCCAGGTAGTTGGTCTGGGCAGTGGTTCAACCTCCACCTACTTCATCCAGTTCCTCGCTGATCGTGTGAAAGCGGGACTGAAGATTCGCGGTGTCCCTACTTCTGTCCGCACGCAACAACTTGCGGAAAAATGTGGCATCCCTTTAGCCACTCTCGACCAGGTGGAGGCCCTCGACATCGATGTCGACGGCGCCGACGAGTTCGATCCGCAACTCCAACTCGTCAAGGGTGGAGGCGGGGCTCTCCTCCGCGAGAAGATCATTGCCTCTGCGTCCAAAAAATTCGTCGTGCTGGCCGACTCCAGCAAACAGGTGCCAATTCTTGGCAAGTTTCCACTGCCTGTGGAAGTGATCCCATTCGCAGAGACGTTGCTGACCCAAAGGATTTCTGCTTTGGGAGCCACGGTTACGTTGCGAAAAACCATGGACGGTACGGCCTACAAGACCGATGAAGGACATCACATCCTCGATTGCCATTTCGGGAGAATCCCCGATCCTGCGAAGTTGGCAAGGACCCTCAGCGACATGCCCGGCATCGTCGAGCACGGCCTCTTCATCAACATGGCGAGTGTGGTCCTGTTAGCAAAAGGTGAGCAAGTGACAGAGCTTCGCAGATAGAAATCGGGGACAAGGCTAAAACGAGGAAGGCCGGGACACCCGTGCGCCTTAATCTCGCTTAAGGCCCAGGAAGTTCAGCAGCCCCGTTATTTCTGCCCCAATTCCAACTACCGCCTACGACGTGTCATGCTGAGAGCAACGGACTCAGCTTGAACCAGTCTTAATTCACTGGTGTTCACGGAACAGCGAATTTATCAGTGAATCTAACAGTGAATTTTTGCTGAAATGGCGGCGAGCAACGGACAGTTCCGCGCAACCTCCTGCCGCGTCAGGGATTATCGAAATTCGCGATTCTTACGCGCCACAAAGAACAGTGAATAACAGTGAATAAGCAGTGAATTATGAAATTTGCAATCCGTTGCTCGCGCCAGCGTCCGATGATTGCGGACGAACACTCTCCCAGAGCCGCCTGAGTTCCAAAATGAAATTTTCGTTGACTCACAATCTCGACTCGTGGTATCACCGAACTATGTTCGGTGCTGAGGAATGGCCGCTCCGGACACGACAAACCGGACCGCGTAACTCTCCAACCGCGGCCGCCTTCGGTCCTGATCATGCTGACAACCACTCCCTCCGCCGACGCCGTCAACCGCGCCGAGGGATAGGGATGTAAAACCAAGGGCAGGGCACGGCTGCCCACGCACCCATCGACTACCCTCACCCCATCAGCCGCAACGCCGGCGTCTGTTGGGGACCCCGATCGCCGACGGGTTCTGCCCCACACGTATCATCTGAGACGCGTGGGACCCGCTTTCCCGAGACAAAGAATGAGTTTCACGATTCGTCCAGCTCGAATTGAAGATGCCGGCGCCATCGCCTTCGTGCAGGTCGAGAGTTGGAAAAGCACATATGCGGGGATCGTTCCCGACGAATACCTTGCATCCCTCAGCGTCGAGTCGCGAACAGGGGCGTGGAAGGAGCTGTTCGATGCCGGAACGAATCTCATGTTTGTAGCTGAAGATACAACCGCCGTTTTTGGATTTGTGAGCGGCGGGAAATTGCGTGACCCAATCGAGGGCTACGACGCCGAACTGTATGCCATATATCTCCTGCAACAAAGACAGCGGCAAGGTGCGGGAAAACTTCTTTTGCGAAAATTCGTAGAAGGCCTGCGTGCAAACTATTTGCGCGGCTTGATTGTGTGGGTTCTGGCAAGGAATCCAGCAGTCGGGTTTTATCTCCGCCTGGGAGGCACTCAGGTTGCAGAAAAGCAGATTGAGATCGGCGGAGTCCAGTTGACGGAGCTAGCCTTCGGCTGGGCAAATCTCGGTGACCTGCTCTAAGAAGGTGTGCCCCGCGCCAGCCGCCTGTTGGCATCCAGCAACGCAGACAAGTGCGCGCGGATCTCAGAGCCTATCCTTTGGGAAGGACGGCCGATCTTCTCGAAAGGCTTCTGCGATCGCGTACTTAATAAACTCCCAAAAAGCACTGCAAAGCAGGTCGAGGATAAGTTCGAGCCAATCCACGCTAGAAATCGCTCCTGAGGCATTTAGACGCGAAGTTTTTTTGACGCCACGATTGGCTATCCCTCGCGAATCAATTTTTTCACAGCTTCCAGACGGGACGTTTTCCTACATTGGGAAATCAGATGAGAATACGTCCCGTTTGTCCCCCGTTTTCCGTTTTCCTCAAATCCAGCAATGCCCCTTCGAGGTGTAAAATACTCTCCCCATGAAAACAGGCTTTCTCGCAGTGATGTTGCTGTTGCCAGGGTTTGCTGCAGCGAAAACAGGGAACGATTTGCTGGGGGACTGCTCCATCGCCCTGAAGCTTTTCAACAACGAGAATGTGTCTAGCGAGCCCGACTTCATGAAGATCGGAAACTGTATAGGATTTGTCACCGGAGTCATGCAAGCAGCGGCATTGAGGAAGGCGGACCCAGGCAATGGTCGATCGAAAAACAACGTAACGCAATTCTGTGCTCGGCCTGATGTCCCTGTTGAGCAAGTGGTTCGAATGTCGCTCAGTCGGCTGAAGAGGAAGCCGGAGGAACTGGATCTTGATGCGGCGGCGGTCGTTCTTCGCGCATTGAACGAGGACATCGAAGAACCTTGTATTGGGGGTTCAGGCGAACAGGCCGAAGGACTCCATTGGCCCGATCCTCCTAAGAAAGCGCGCATGAGAGTGCGTGTGGTCGCCGTCGCTTCAGCTCTGCCGCGAAGTTCTGCCTTCTCCAGCTTTGAGGTGCTCGTCGCCGAAAAGGAGATTGGCGTCGAGGAGTTCAGTCTCATCAAGCTCGTCTTTACCTACCTTCCGTATCAACCGCGGCTCTCCGAATCGGGCTTTGATTACTCAGTTGTTCACGAGGTCTCAGCGTGGCGAAATCCGGATTGCGACGAGACGGTCGCGCAGTTAACAGCGCGGAGCCTGCCTGATCGACATGAGCCGATGATCTACTCTCGCAACGTACCCAGAGAGGATCTGGATGTCAGACATATTCCTCTGCCTTGCTACGAGACGAAGGCGGACGATTACGTAAAGTCCAGCTTAGAGCCCATCCCTCCGCTCCCGGCGCCAGTTATATCTGTTGTGCGTCGACAGCTGACCGGGGAGCCACCCGAACCTGTCCTTCACGTGCGTCCAAACCCGAGATGACCCGCTGGTCTTGCTCGGAATAAAGTAAACGAGGGATGACAGTCGACGTGCTGGAGCTCTAGTTCACCGTTACCGGGATGCTCAGGGTTGATTGGTCGACACTTACGGTATAGCTCGTTACCGTCAGGCTGTAGGTACCGCTTGGTGTTCCGCCCTGGGTTGGAGTAGTGGATCTCGTGCTGCCGCCTCCGCCACAATCCATCCCCATTCCAAATAGACCGAGAAGCACAATTATGCGTATGAGGTGTTTGGATTTCCGGCGACGCATTGCCGGGGCCAGAAGCAGTCCAATCATCAGTCCACCGAACGTTAAGAGAACCCAGCGGTGTCTCTTGTCGAAGAACGAAGCGCTCGTATGCGGTTGAGTGGTCAGGCTCAGGCTGGCGGTCGCTGTCGCAGAAGAACTGAAATCAAGATACGTAGGCGTGATGCTGCAGGTGGAGTTTGCGGGTGCGTTGGAGCAGACGAAGTAAACCTTCCCCGTGCCTTGCGTTGAGTTCAGGTTCAGCGTGCTCGTCCCAGTTTGTCCGGCGGTAACTGTGATCGGCGATGCCGTCATGCTTGGTCCCGGAACCGTGGCTGCCTTATAGACGCGAACATAGTCTACGTACATCAGAGACGGGTTCGGCGTCGTGCCGTCCGGGGGGCCGGGCCAGTCGCCGCCTACTGCGAGATTCATGATCAGGAAAAAGTTGTTGTTATATACCCACTGCGTTCCTGATGGAATTCCGTTCGCGGGAATCGTGAAAAATATGTTGGTGGGATCGTCTACGTAAAACTGGATCAGGTAGGGCGACCAGATCGCGCCATAGATGTGATAGCCGCTATCGTCCACCCGGCCGCCGTTAAGGAATGTGTAAACCTGACCGATGCCATTGCCTCCCGAGTATCCCGGTCCATGGATCGTGGACTTAATCCTAGTTGCGCCCAGCGGCGCGGTGAGGACGTTCTCCATGATGTCGATCTCTCCCGACTGCGGCCAGCCCACCGTGGAGATATTGCTTCCCAGCATCCAGAACGCCGGCCACAGTCCCGTTGCCGACGGCAGCTTCATGCGCGCTTCCATGCGCCCATATTGGAAGGTGGCTGCAGAGATTCCCTGCGTCTTCAGGCGGGCCGAGGTCCATGTTCCGCTCGCTGTCTTGATAGCCTTGATCACCAGGTTCCCATTTCCGTCCTGGTAGGCATTCGGATTGTTGCCATCGCAGGGCGGAGCTGGTGAGGCGCCAATGGGATTGGCGCAGTAAATCTCCAGCTCATGATTGACGTTCAGATTTCCAACGTCATGAGTCCATTTCGTGGAATCAGGGGCCGAGTTAGCGGTTCCATTGAACTCGTCACTCCATACTGGCGCACCCCAGTTCTGCGCCGAAAGACCGCCGCTGAGAACAAACAAGAACAATGAAGGGAGAGTGAGATAGCGTGGCAGGTGGCTATCGCAAAGCTGCTGTACCTCATTCCATAACTTACATGCTGCTGTTGGCCTGGTTTTCATTCCCTGTTTGGTTCACCTTCTTTAAGCCATCCGCCTATATTACTTGGCGGATGACGCGCCGGGTGCCTCAGCCTTTCTTCCATTTAGTGTTTCGCCGGGTGCCCCACCCGTCCAACTCTTGTCATTCCTGAGCTTGCCGAAGGATCCTGTGGTTGGTTCCGGCTGTCTGTTGCTGGGGTGGGAGAGTGCGGCACCCGCATTCGGGAATCCCAGAACAGAAATCAAACAACTGAAATGAGAGCGAAAGGGTGCTCCACCCGCCCGCTCTCCGTCGACGCGCTCTGCTGCGATCCGTTACCGAAGCAGCTCTTTATGAAATACCGGACCACCAGGATTTGGCCGGAAAGCGATCGAGGGGATGAGCCCGAACCTCTTCTTAAAGTCTCCTCCGACTTGCCCATCGGGCCTTGTCTCTTGCCCGCCTACGATCAGGAAATCAGTTGAGAACACGACTCCGCCCTCTCCAAATTCGCCTCCAGGTTCCACGAGCATAAGTTGTACCTTGGTTCCGAATCAGGCTCTGCGCAAACGTCCCATTCTTATGCAATATTATTGTCGAGGTCTCCTCGCCACTCTGATAAGTATAAGTTCCTGAGAGGGCGTTATAGCTGTAATCTGCAGCCAAACAATACCAACCAACAGCCAAGCAGATTAGGAGACCCGTACTGATCCAGATTCTGGGTCCACCTGCAGTTCCGACTGCGAGTTTCCACGGCGCGCTTTTTAGTCTGGATGGCATCGTGTAGTGCCGTCGGGAAACGATCGCATTGGGTCGTTGTCACCCGTGCCGGGTACGCCACCCGCCAGTGAGTTCCAATTCGGAAGGCGGGTGCCCCGTCATTCCACCACTCGGACCGGCCGCGAAAACATCATAAAATGGCGAGGTGCGGAGCCTAAGAGGGATACTGGTTGCACTCATTGTATGCGTCTGCTCAGCGGACTGCTCGGAATGGAAGGACCGCATCGAGCTTTCCCAGTTCCTGACCGATGACGCAGCACTCAAGACGCTAACGATCACGTATTGGCCCACGTACCGGCAAGTTGTGTACGTATATGGTTCGGGGAAATTGATTGGCCAGAGCTATCCGGGCCGGACCTTCTCCCAGCAATACGGAGTCTTTCCAACTTGCAAAGCGATGATAAGCCCGGAAAAAGTCAGGAATGTCATCCGCTTGATGATTCAAGTGCGCTTCTTTGATCTTCCCCAGAAAAGTTTCGTCTATTTGTTCGCCTCTGATGACGTGGAGGATCTTGAAAAGGAATTGGAGAGGCATTCGATAGCTCTCGATGATGGAACTATCCATGCTCAACGGGACTTCGCCGCCGGTACTTATATGGGTAAAAAAGAATCAATTCCTCAGGAATTCGCTGCCGTCGAAAACGCCATGCAGCAATTAATGAAAGAAACATTTAAAGACATGCCATGCAAGGTCGACTCCTACGTTCGTCCTCCGTCACCGGTTGAACGACGATAGCCAGGACCGACCTCGAGTGTCCTATCCATCAGCAACAGCCCAGGGTGAGGTTGAGTAGGATCAGAATAGGTCCTTGACCGGACGGCCCCGCGGCACTGAATACGAACCAATTCGGAGTGGCTTGTGTACGATCGCGCATTGCTCCTGCACGGCGCCAAACGCAACGAGGTGCTGACTCTCGCGGAAGTGAAGCAGTATGGAATCGACAGCTTCGGCGACGCCGATTACGTCAGCATCTACGGACTGCGTCCGCCAGAGTGGTACCGTCGGGGAATCCGTCTCCTTGGGCGCACGGCGGTAGAGTGCACGCGTGACCCGCTCGCCGATCGCATCGGACGGGATGTTGCCTCCATCGCAGCACGCATGCCATCGCAGAAGCGGGTGGTGGCAATCGATCCGTTCGCCGGATCGTGCAATACCCTGTTTTGGATTTTGCGGCACATACAAGAGGCGGAAGGCGTCGCGTTCGAATCAGACACGGAAGTGTTCGAACTCACACGCCGCAACTTTGCCGCTCTTGGCCAGAGCATCGAACTCGTTCGGGGCGACTATGCCAATCTGCTTCAGGAGCACCACATTCCTGAGGATCGAAGCATCATCATCTTTGTCGCGCCACCGTGGGGTACTGCTCTGGATGAAGTCCACGGCCTGGACCTTTGTCGCACCACACCTCCCATCCCTGAGGTCATAGACCGAATCGGGCGCCAATTCGCGAACCACAACATCCTCTTTGCCGTGCAGTTGTACGAGAAAGTCTGCGCGGCATCAATGGCTGTGGTTCAGACGCAGCTCGATTCGAGCGAAGTGAGCTTCTACGATATCAATGAGCTGGGTACGAATCACGGCATTCTTCTCGGAACGAAGAGTTGGGTACCGCGATAAGGTCAGGGAGCGGGCCAAACATCAGCAACAGTCGTGACAGCGGTCTTCGCCCTGGATTTTGTCGACAGCTTCTTTTGCGATGATCGGTGCGACTGGATCAAGGGGCGGGGGATAGGTCACAGGGGACAGGGAACAGGGGAGCAGCCGGGCCGGCAAGAACGATGGCTGAGAGGTACGTGCAGAATTGTCAAACACGCAATTAGCTATCAGCAATTAGCTAAGGCAACAGCAACAGCAAAACAGCAACGGTGGAACGGCTTCGCCTAGGTGCCCAACGGAGTCCCTACTTACCAGCTTTTGCAAATGGGCTGGGGCGTAATCGCGATTTCGCCAGCTCTTTCGCGTCCAGCTCTCCGGTCTTCCTGGTATCGAGTCGGTCGAACTCTGCTTCCCTTCATCCATTCCTGCTTGGTGATTTTCCCATTCTGGTTCGTGTCCATCAGCAGCAGCAACTCCTTTACGTCTTCTTGTGCGAGTGCGGATCGATCAGGCAGTGGCTTTGGGACCGACATCTTCTGTGCCAGGAGGATTCCTTCAGTCGATGCGAGCAATGTCAACCCCGCGATGAGCGAGAGCGCCACAATCCTGTTTCCTTGGTTTCAGCATGATTCACCTCTAAAAATGGCTGGGGGGCGATTGGCTCAATTTATCAATCGTCCAGGCACGCGTATCCGGCGATTGAAGTCTATGCCGGAAGCTGCAAGGGAGACATACAGAAGGAATAAAGATTGTGCAAGGCAATTGCAGTTTAGAGTTCGGACTTCGGGACACCCAGGCTCCGGCAAAATGAAAGATACGTGCTTCGTCTGTGAGCGCCTTTTGATCTGAACGTCACAGAAGCTGGCGGACCATCTGCCACATCCTCTACTAACGACATCCTTACGTTGCCTTTACGGTTCCTGGTGTGGAATTGAGTTGTGCCTGACTTCCTTCGCGACGCTACAAATGTGGCATGCAGCATTGTTCTCATCGTTCTTTTTGTTTTGTTGATCCTGGCCGCGCAACGTTGGTGGTCAGCGCTTGGCGAAATCGAAAATCTCAGGTCTGAACTGAGGCCGCGCTCAACAAAATTCCGGAGGCTCAGGTCTTGACACCATAACGGACGGAGCGTTCCTGAGCGGCCCGCCGGCCTGTTCTGTTTGAATTCTCGATGGAGCTAATACCAGGGCCCAAGGAAAAAACTTCTTTCATGATCGTGATGAAATTCGGTGGTTCCTCAGTGGAATCGGCAAGCGCGATTGTGCGCGTAGCATCTATTGTTCGTTCTCATCTTTCCGAGCGGCCCGTGGTGGTCGTCTCTGCGATGGGGAAGACGACAGACCGGCTTCTGGAAATGGCCGATCAGGCCGCCAAGCATCATGACGAGGTTGCCGATGCTCTGCTGGATCAGCTTGAGAATTTTCATTTCGGGGAGGCAGAAAAACTCGTCGAGGGCCAGCCTCTTGAATCCCTGAAGACTTGCCTGCGCCAAAAATTTTCAGAATTGCGGGTCGCGGTCGATGTCCTCGGACGCTGTGCCGCGGGATTCACTCCGGCACTCAAAGACAAAATCGCCAGCTATGGAGAACAGTTGTCGAGCCTGATCGTGGCGGCGGCTTTTCGTCATCTTGGAATCGAATCGACGCACCTTGATGCTCGTCGAGTAATCGTCACCGACGCCGAACACACTCGAGCGACTCCGCAATATGCGGAGACGAATCGCAGGCTCCGCGATGCCATCAATGGAACCGGCAAAGTGGTTGTCATGGGCGGATTCATCGCGGCGACCGAACAGGGAGTCACTACGACTCTTGGCCGAGGCGGCTCCGATCTCACTGCCTCAATCGTGGGCGCCGCGCTCGACGCTTCTGAGATCCAGATTTGGACCGATGTCGATGGCATGCTCACGTGCGATCCGCGTCTGTTTGCCGCTGCATATCTTCTTAAGACGATCTCCTACGCAGAGGCGGCGGAAATGGCGCGCTGGGGTGCAAAGGTGCTTCATCCGGATACGGTCCAGCCCGCGATCGAAAAACAAATTCCCATCGTGATCCGCAACTCCCGCCGTCCTGAAGTGGAAGGTACCAGCATTGTGCCTGAGGTACCGCGGTGTACGAATCCGGTAAAGTCCATCGCCGTAAAGGCCAACATCATGGTGCTCGAGATTCGTTCCTCCTCTGCGGACGCGGATCCCGATTTAATACATGAGCTCAGTCCAGTCGCACACAAGAAAATTGCTGCCGAACTGGTCTGGAAAACAGGTGAGGCTCTGTACGTGGGTATCAAGACCGGCGACCGGTACCTCGATCTACGGCTCGACCTTGATGGCTGCGTTGAAGCGCACTTGCTGAATGACCGGGCGGTGGTCTCTCTGGTCGGAGACGAAGCAGATCTGCGAGTCGTGAATCGCGCAGCGATGCTGCTGAGACGAATCGATGCCAGGATCATGCTGCCCGATTGCTCGCCTCATACCATCGCCATCGTTGTGCCTCAGCGCGATTTGAGTCGAACAATTGAACTCCTACACAGCGAATTCTTTCAGCACCTTGACCCTTCAGTATTCGTCGGAGAACCTGAGCTGGCTGCTCAGTAGCGCTTCCGAAACTCCTTGGTGGGAGATCGCGGATTTGGGGTTTGGGTGGGAGCCTCAGATTTAGGGTTTAGGTGGGAGCCCCCGGATTCATCCGGGGGAGAGGCTTTCAAGCCTCGCAAGACGCGCATCTTTACTTGTCCCCGGCTTTAGCCGCGGGGTTTCAGGTTGGGAAGTCCCGGGGCTAAAGCCCGAACAATTATCAGGCGATTGCTCTCTTGCAACGCTGAAGCATTGCCCCATGCATGAATGCATGGGCTCCCACCTGAGGGTTCACAGTCCCTTTAGCCGAACCAAAACGGAAAGCATCGGGCACGCGACTATAGGTTCTCCTGGATGAAGCGGGGATTGAGGTGGACGTCAACTTGTACCAGCGGCGAATCGCCGACGGCCTTGAAGCTGTGGATCTCGCCAGCCTTGATGACAAAGATGTCTCCCGCGCCGCCTTCGAAGGTCTTACCGTTGACGGTCCAGACTCCACGGCCTTCGCGGATGAACTGGATCTCGTCATACGGATGGCGATGCGGACCCGGTCCCGAACCGGGCTTTCCATGGAACAGGAACACTGAAACGCCGGTGCCGCCTTGCTCTGCTCCAACAAACTCATGCGAACTACCCACAAAAGGCAGGTTCTCCTGACGCACGTGATGCATCCTCATCATCCTCCTGGCGGGATTGGATTAGTGTAGCTAGGCTGAGGCTCCGGCCTGGAGATTGGTCGTCTACTGGCCTCCCGGACCGGAGGCCCGTCGGGGCGGGGCGAACGAAATTGAGGCTTTCATGATGCGCTCGAGTTCTGACGGCGTGTCGCACTCGAATAGCCATATCACCCAATACTGCTGCAGGTTGGTTAGCACGAAGGATTTGTGCACCTTGCGCAGGAGGGTAGAGCCGGCTACCGGTATCGCGGAGGCGCTGGGCATCTCCAGAAAGAGGTGTCCGGCGAGTTCGATGGCCCGCAGGCGGTTGGCTTCGCGACCGAGCATGGAGGTGCCGGCAAAGCCGCGCACAATGGCTTGTCCTATGTGTTGGAGCGCTTCCGAGTCGCGCACCGAATCGGGATACTTCAGGTCGGGGGCGAAACACGTGGGGTCGGCAGCCAGGATGGTGATTCGTGAGGATGATCCAGTCGCTCTGTCTGCCGGGGTAGCTTCGGTAGCTGAAAGCAGCGTCTTGGTGCATTCCTGGACGATAGCGGCCCTGGTGGAATCGCCTGCTGCTGCGTCCGCTTCATGTTCTTTCGCACTCGAATTCTGCAGGTCGGCGTACCATCCCTCGGGAAGCTGGTAGCCGAATCCCAAAGTGGGATTGGAGTACACGTTGCCGCTTATGGAGCCACGTTCCAAATGGGCCAGATCGAGCTGCGGGGCATTCTCCAGGCGGCGTTTTGCCGCTGATGGGAGATAAGGACGGCTATCCGATCCGGCGATCTCGGCGGCCCTGGCCGGAGCGAAGAACTTCACCGACTCGATGCAGTCGCGCAGTGCATCGGTCTGCCCGGAGTTGTAGGAGGAGACGCTGAACAGAATCACGTAGCCGGCCACGCCAGTGGCGTAGCGCAGACGACGAAGCTTACCGGAAAAAGTCTTCTCCTCAAGCTCGGCTTTCCAGAACAGACGACCGCCAATGCTAATGGCCTGGGCCCCCTTCTGACCCTGCATGCCGGAGAGGTAGACGGCCTTTTGTGCCTCGTCGTCGGGCGGGCCGAAGACCTGAGTGGCGGAGGCGATGAGCAGGGTGAGTCCCTTGCTTGCGGACTTGTAGGCAAATAGCGAGTGTTCAAGTGCCTTGTCGGAATCGCTGAGGTCTTGGATCTGAAACTTACGATCTTTGGGCAGCGGCAGCGAGAAGCCGAAGAAGGAGTTGGTGTACTGGCCGGGAGAGACGAATCCTGCTTCCGGAATGGGAATTCGGGACGGAGAGGGTGATAGCGGGATTTGCGCCCAAGTCGCGCAAATCCAGCCCACGGAGAAGAGAAGCAGAGACGCAATCCTGCGCATGGCAGCACCAGCCGTCGAGGACAGCGTCCTCGAGCGGCCACAATGGCATAAGTCTACCCCGTTGCCAGAACACAGGACAGGGGTTTAGCGCGAGACGACGGCTAGGTCTTGTGCTCGTGTTTCGCTTTACACTTGGTGACGATTGCCTGGTGGAGTCGGTCTCGGATGGGGTCTGGGAGGGGGTAAACGTCGTTGTCGCGGTAGATTTCTATTGTTTTGCGGGTGGTATTGCATACCACGAAGCAGTTATGGCACCACTGGAGGTGCTCTTCCAGCTCCGTTTTGAGCTCGACGTCAATACCGCCGTCCAGGTACTCGTTTAGTTCCTTAAGGAAGTCTTTGCATTTCACTGCGGCTTAGCCCCGTCCTTTTTCACTTTTTTGAAGTAGCGGTTGAGGCGCTCCCGCAATTGGAGCCTTGCCCTCAGGAGCCGCGATTTCACAGCAGGTACGCTTAAATTTAGCATCTCTGCTGTCTCTTCTGTTGACAATCCTTCGATGTCCCGCAATACGAAAACGGTGCGGAAACTTTGGGGTAGTCCCTGGATGGTCTTTTGGAGTATGTCCCCGAGCTCCGATTGGCCGAATAGCTGCTCCGGATTGGGCCCCCAATCGGCCACCTCCCGGGGCATAGAGCCTTCTTCGGTTTCCACGTCCTCGTCCAGGGATACGGTCTTGCTGGTCTTGCGCCGGCGCAACTTCATCAGCGCTTCGTTTACCGCAATGCGCACTAGCCAGGTATAGAACTTGGAGTTTCCCTGGAACTGCTCCAGGTTCTGATAGGCCTTAATAAATGCATCTTGGACTACGTCTTCAGCATCCTCACGGTTCTGCGTGATGTGCTGGGCGATCCGGAACACATTACGGTCGTAACGTTTGATCAACTGTTCAAACGCACCCACATCGCCGTGCCTGGCCTGGTCTACTAACGCCAGTTCTTCGGTCTGTGGCTCCGCAACCTTGGCTTCTACACTTTCCATATGTAATACGACTCGTTCAGCCCCAGAAAGAAACAGAAGACCCACCGGCATCAATAGACCGGAGGTCTACTAAATCGAGTCTGATATCTTAAATGCTACTACGCACTCCTCGCGAATTAAGTTTATCTACCTGCCCGAATGTCGCGGAAGACGATCATTGTCCTGCTTTGGCTGTCGGTGGCGTCCCTTCTAACAGCTTGTAACACCAAGCCTTCGACGCACGACTTCAAGTTTCAGCGGGTTACCATGCGCAAGTTCGCGATTGAGCCCGACGTTATCCGCGTGAAGCAAGGCGAAGATGTGGTGCTGAGCGTGTCCACCGAAGATGTTCAGCATGGATTCGAAGTGGAAGATATGGGAATCAACGAACCGGTCCAGCCAGGCAAGCCGGTTGAGATCCACCTGGATACGTCGAAGAAAGGCGAGTTCCGGGTGGCATGCAGCATCATCTGTGGCCCTGGGCACAACGATATGACGGGGAAGGTCGTCGTGGAATGATCGAAAAATCGGGTGATCGGGTCATCGTGTGAAGTAAGGACACGCTGAACTACACGTACGCGTACAGGCCGAAGTGATAGCCGAGAGCTCGCCGCCTCGGTTTTCACTTCACCCGATCACCCGATGACCCGATCGCCCGATTGCTTCCCGGTTCCCTTATAATCCGGCCTGAACTCTCTCTCTCATGGCTGATCTCAATCAAGTCCGCAGCGGCATCGAACGAGCGGTTTCAAGCCGGCTTACGCAGCAGGCTGACCAGTTTCGTAAGGACGTCGTCGACCAGGTACTGCGCGAGATTGAGCCTCTGTTGGCATCCTCGGGCGCGACGGGACAGGCGCAGTCAATGCTGGCGTCATCCGTTAGCGGCGTACTCAGTTCCACGATTTCGGCGATTCAGGCCTCGACTGTTCAGGCGGACATTCTGAAAGCTTTACTCGAGGGCGTTTCGAAGTTCAGCGCTCGAACCGCGTTGTTCGTCGTGCGAGGGACGGCGCTGGCGGGCTGGCAGGCGCGCGGATTTGCGGACGATAACATCCGGGGACTTACGCTGGACGGATCAAAAGGCCTCGCGGCGCGGGCGATTCAGGGTCGTGATCGCGTGTCCGCGGCCGCAGCCGAGTTTGATGCGGCTTTTATTCAGCAACACGGCGCACCCGCGGACCGCAATGCCACGTTATTTCCGCTGGTCGTGAGAGACAAAGTAGCGGCGATTTTGTACTGCGATACAGGCCCGACGGCAGGTGTCGCGACCGACTTTTCGGCGATCGAGGTGCTTACTCGCTACACCTGTCTGTGGCTTGAGCTTGCTGCAGGAAAGAAAACCAGTGGGTCACCAGTGGCAGAGTCGAGCGCCGCCACGTTTGTGGGTTCTGCCAGTACGCAGACAGCATCGGCTGCTCCCGCCGCAGTAGCCGAATCCAAGCTGTCGGCGGATGCCGGGCCGGCAATTGGAAACCTCTCGGCCGACGACCAGGAACTCCACAAAAAAGCCCAGCGGTTCGCAAAACTGCTGGTGGACGAGATCAAGCTGTACAACCAGTCCAAAGTGGCTGAGGGCAAGCAGAATCGCGATTTGTACAAGGTTCTTCGGGAGGACATCGAGAAGAGTCGAGCCACCTACGACAAGCGATATGGTGGCACCCCTGTGGCTCTTGCCAGATACTTCGACTCCGAGGTTGTGCGTATTCTAGCCGATAACGACCGGTCTTTGATGGGAAGCGACTTTCCCGCCTGAGATCGGGTTAATCTATACGTGAGCTGAATTCAGGACGCCAACCCGCCGTGCTTTTTCGCTGCATTTCTGTCGTACTTCTAATGTTCTTAGTGATCTCCTCGTCTGCGCCAACCCTGGCGCAGAGCACATCCAAGACCAACACGCACAAACGTGCTACTCAGAAAAAGAAGACCAGTAAGCCCAGAGGCAGGACAACGGTCACACCTGCGCATAAGAAAAAGCTGCACCGGGCCTTCGTGGAATCGGCAGACCTGCGTCCGATGGCGAAGCAGTTGCTTGAGCAGCCTACCCCTACTGCTTATGTTGCAGTAGAGCGCTATGCAACCAAGCACCGCGCAGATCAAGGTGGCATGCTCGCTCATCTGGTGCTCGGTTACGCGCACTTGCAGGACAAGGATTACCCAAAGGCTGATAAAGAGCTGAAGCTCGCGGCGGTTCCAGGTAGCGAACTCTCTGATTACGCAGATTTCTTTCTCGCACAGTCCGCGGCGGCTGCGTCTCCCAACCAGCAGCAAGTCGCGACTTTGCTAAAGGGATTCGGTGAGAAGCACCCTGATTCGCTCTTCATCCGGTCAGCGGAGGTGTTGCGGGCGAATGCGCTGATTGCCTCCAACCAGAGCGACGAGGCCATTCGTGTGCTCGAGCCGATGCGCGACAACAGGCCCGACGTCGAACTCGCGCTCGGTCGCGCCTACGCCGCCGTTGGTCAAACGGCCAAGGCTGTTTCAATTTGGAACCACCTGTACGCCGAAATGCCGCTCAGCCAGGAGGCTTCGGCAGCGCAGATCGAGTTAACAAAACTGGGCGGGCAGGGACTCATCTCGGTTCCAACTCTCGAACAGCGCCGCACACGGGCGGATCTGCTGATGAAAGGACGGCGGTTTGACCTGGCAGCAATCGAGTATCGAGCGATTCTCGACAGCATCCGCTCAGATATGAGCCAACAGTCTTTACAGCGCGAGCTGCAGGTGAAGCTTGGTGGAGCTCTCTATCGCCAACGTCAGTTGGAGCAGGCCAAGTCGCTGCTCGAGTCAGTACCGGCGACCTCGGAGCCTTATGAGGCGGAGCGTCTCTACTATCTGCATGAAATTGCGCGCAGCAAAGATGATGGCGGAGGTGAGCGCCAGCTCCTGTCGGACTTGATACAGAAGTTTCCTGCCAGTCCCTGGCTGCAAGATGCCTTGCTGTCCGCCAGCAACATGTACCTGCTGCGGCCTGATTACAACAACGCGATCGAGTACTACAGCGCGCAGTTCAAGCTGTTCCCGGAAGGGAAGTACTCGCCGTACTCGCACTGGAAGGCGGCATGGCTGAATCTGCGCATCGGCAACAAAGACGAAGCCAAGCGTCTGATGGAGGAGCAGATCAAGTTGTATCCGGCGGGGCAGGAGATTCCTCCAGCACTGTATTGGCGCGCACGGCTGGCCGAGGAAGACGGTGATCTCGACCGCGCTGGCGAGTACTACACGTTCATTCTTCGCCGATTTACGCACTATTACTACGCTGACCTGGCACGCCAGCGATTGCGTTTTCACTTCGATGCATCGAAACACGATCCGCTGCTCGATAAAGTTCCGATTCAAGACGATCTCGACAAGAGCAGCTTTGAAGCTCCGTCGGACGATTTGCGTATTGCGCGCGCACAACTGCTCGCCAATGCGGCGTTATTTGATTTCGCTGTGCGCGAACTGCAGGCGTTGCCCGACAAGCTCTATGCCAAGGCTGAGATTGCCAGGGTGTATTTGAAAGCGGATCGCCCGGATCGTGCTCTGCAGTCATTCAAGCGCGCAGTGCCGGGATACTTTGCGGGCGACATCACCGACCTGCCGTCCTGGGCATGGAATATCCTCTTTCCGAAGCCCTATTGGAACGAGCTAACGCGCTACGCCAATGCAAACGGTCTGGATCCCTATCTGGTGGCGAGCCTCATTCGCCAGGAGTCCGAGTTCAATCCTCAGGCGGTTTCTCACGCGAATGCTTGGGGACTCATGCAACTCCTTCCGCCGGTGGGGAAGAAGCTGGCAAGAGAAGTGCGGATGAGGCATTTTAGCCAGGAGCAGTTAACCGATCCGAACATCAACATACAGCTTGGAACGCGGTACTTTAAGCAGATTGTTGACAGCTTCGACGGGCAAGTGCAATACGCCTTAGCTGCATACAACGCAGGCACAGATCGAGTGAAGGACTGGCAGGCACAAGGCCCATATCGGGACATCAATGAATTCGTAGAATCCATCCCCTTCACCGAGACACGCGAATACGTACAAGCAATCATGCGAAATGCGACCGTGTACCGATTGCTGTATTCGAAGAACGTTGAGACCGCACGAGCTACTCCTTAAAGAACTCACGGCAGAATAGTGAAAAATGTGGCACAACCGCCCTCGGCTGTGAAACTGAGTGCCCATACACCTAACTTGTGATAACTGGTGTATTATGTCCCAAATGGCAAGAACCAATATTGATGTTAACGAAGAGTTAATCCGGAAGGCGCGCAAGCTCACTCGATTGAAAACAAAGCGGCAGATTGTGGAACGAGCCTTGGAGTTGCTCGTCCGATCGGAGAGCCGTAAATCAATCGTTCGCTACTACGGAAGCGGCATTTGGAAGGGGGATCTGAACTCGTCGCGGAGAAACCGCGTTTGATCCTGGTCGATACCTCCGTCTGGATCGATTTCTTTAGCTCTTCCCCAGGCGCGGCAGGTGCCGAGCTGCGCCGGATGATTCTCACCGCAGAGCCTTTTGCGCTTACTGGAATCGTCGCAGCTGAAGTCTTACAAGGGCTCACCCGAAACGCTGCGGAGATCGAGCAATACCTGGCACAGTGGGACATGTTGGAACCGAGCGGACTCCTCACGTACAGCGCAGCGGCCTCCATCTTTCGTAGGGCTCGCGAAAAGGGCATCACGCTCAAGACGATCGACACTCTGATCGCGGCGATCGCCATTGAACAGAGGGCTTCGGTTTTTACGCTCGATAAAGACTTTGGGTACATCGCTGGCATGTCGAACCTCGAATTGTATTCGCTGCCTGCGTAGAAATTCATAGCAAAGACAGCAATCGACATTGCTGCCGCTGTTGTTCTCTTCTATCGTCATTTGCAGATGATCTGCCTCAAAGACGTTCAGCAAGCACGAGAGCGCATCGCCAAATATGTCAAACGCACGCCCACCATTCGCAATCGCACTCTAAGCGAGATGCTCGGCGCGAACGTTTATCTCAAACTGGAATTGTTTCAGACCACAGGTGCTTTCAAGGTACGTGGAGCCTTCAACAAGATTCTTTCTGAACTGGAGCACGCGCAGCGCGCTGGTGTGGTGGCTGTAAGCGGCGGGAATCACGCGCAGGCTGTGGCATATGCCGGCAAGGTGCTCGGTTGCCGAACCGTGGTCCTCACGCATCGCAGTACGCCGCGCAATTATCTCGAAGCCACCCGTGGGTACGGGGCTGAGGTCATTCAGCTCGAGGATATTTCAGAGGCTTTTGCCAAAGCGAAGGACTATGAGCAGCAGGGAATGCTCTTTGTCCACCCATTCGACGATCCGTTGGTGATGGCCGGGCAGGGAACTCTCGGGCTGGAGATTCTCGAAGATGTCCCCGAACTTACAGATGTCTTTGTGAGCATTGGCGGAGGCGGTCTCATGAGCGGAACCGCGGTAGCGATCCGTTCTCAGAAGAGCGTGCGCTTTCGTGGAGTCGAGACGGAAGGTGCTGATGCTATGGCTCTTGCATTAGCTGCCGGGCATCCAGTTGAAATTCGTCCTACTTCCATCGCCAAGACGCTAGGTGCTCCCTCGGTTTCTCCCCGCACGCTTGCTATGGCCAAAGAGCATCTCATCACCGTTACGGTCGTTTCCGACAAGGAAGCAGTCGAGGCGCTCGAAATTCTATTAGAGCGGGCCAAGGTTCTCACCGAGCCGGCTGCTTCGTGCACGCTCGCTGCGGCGTTACGTGCAAAGGATCGATTTCGTCCTGATTGCCACGTTGTTCTGATTCTGTGTGGCGGAAACCTTGGCGTGGAAGACCTCTGCGAGTATCATGCAAAATTCCTGAACCACTGATACTCGGAGATCACTTGAGAGCACCGAAATCTTTCCTCCTGTGTTTGCTGTTCGCTTCCATCCCAGCCTTCACTCAGAGCTTTACCGTTGAGCAAGTGATGAGTTCGCCGTTTCCATCCCAGCTCACCGCGGCTCCGGGTACCGATATCGTTGGCTGGGTGTTCAACAACAAGGGCGCGGACAACGTCTGGGTTGCCGCCGCTCCCGATTTCGTTGGCCGCCAGGTAACGCACTACTCCGGCGACGACGGCCAGCGCATTGCATCGCTCAAGATCACTCCTGACGGTCGAACCGTTCTCTATGCGCGTGGTTCGGAGTTGAATGGAGCTGGTCGGTCCGCGAACCCCCTTAGTCTGTCGGCCCAGCCAAAGCAACAGGTGTGGGCAGCCGATGTGGACAAGGGGGAACCGGGCGTGCTCGGGGACATGGGCTGCGAAGAGGAAGGCTGCGAGGACATCCAGATTTCGCCCGATGGGAAGTATGCCGTCTGGGAGACTAAGCATCAGCTATGGATCGCTCACACAACCGCTGCAGCCGGCGCCACAGCGAAGCAGCTGACCGACATTCGCGGCGAACTTTCGTGGCCGCAGTGGTCGCCTGATGGCAAGCATGTTGCTTTTCGCGTAGACCGCAAGTCGCATAGCTTTGCGGCTGTCGGAGATTTGTCAGCGAATCTTGATCAGTCGCTTTCATCGGCTGAGTTAGAGGCAGACAAAAAGATAGAGAAGAAGGATCAACCGCCGCTCCTGAGCGCCGTCCATTATCTTGCACCAAGCCCAGACCGAGACCTGTTCCCACGATGGTCGCCGGACGGAAAGCAGATTGCTTTCATTCGCACTGCAGGTCAGGAAAATAAACTTCCGCTCATTCCGGTTCGTCCGAGGCCGTGGTCGCTCTGGGTGGGCGACACGACGAACTACTCAGCGCGCCAGATTTGGAGTAGCGGCACAAGCCCCCGTGATTCTCTGCCACCCTTTGCGGGCGAGTCCCTGCAGTTCGCAGGGGATCGCGTTGTATTCGTCTCCGAGCAGACGAATCGCAATCATCTTTACTCGATTCCCGTTTCGGGCGGCCAAGCTGTGGAACTCACGCCTGGGGACTTCGATGTAGAGGACGTGGCTCCGAAAGCAACCGGTCGCAGCCTGATCGTCTACTCGTCGAACCAGGACGACGTTGACCGCCGCCACATCTGGAGCGTCGATGCCAAAGGCGGACCCTCACCAAAGGCACTCACGCGCGGAGAGACGATTGAATGGGCTCCCACTACCACTTCTGGAGATCGCATTTTCTGTCTCGGCTCTGCTGCGACGGTTCCTGCACTGCCGTATCGCATTAACGCTTCGGGCCGGGAGCTAATCGCTAAAGACGCGCTGCGAAAAGATTTTCCTTCGGCTTTACTCGTGGTGCCGAAGCAAGTCACGTTCAAGAGCAGCGACGGACTCACGATCCACGGACAGCTCTTTGTACCCAAGAATCAGACAGGCCGAGGCCCGGCGCTGATCTTTACTCATGGCGGCCCAAGCAGGCAGATGCTGCTTGGCTTCCATTACATGTACTACTACCACAACGCATATGCGGAGAATCAGTACCTTGCCAATTTGGGATACACGGTTCTGTCGGTGAACTACCGGCTCGGCATCATGTATGGGTATGACTTTCGTCAGCCGCCACAGGCAGGCTGGCGTGGCGCTTCGGAATACAACGATGTGCTTGCGGGCGTGCACTATCTCGAAGCGTTGCCCAATGTCGATCTCCAGCGAATCGGTTTGTGGGGCGGTTCCTATGGTGGATTTCTTACGGCGATGGGCCTTGCTCGCAACTCCGACATCTTCAAAGCTGGGGTTGACTTCCACGGCGTACATGATTGGTCGGCGCTCCTCCCGCAACGACCACGAATATTCGCGGAAGAGGCTCCGGACGCCAAAGAGGCGCTCCAGTTAGCCTTCTCGTCTTCTCCCAATTCGTCAGTCGACAAGTGGCGCTCTCCGGTTCTGCTGATTCACGGTGACGACGACCGCAACGTCCCCTTCAGTCAGACCACCGATCTTGTACAGCGGCTGAAGAAGCAGGGAGTCGAATACGAGGAGATCGTCTATCCCGACGAGATCCACGATCTGCTGCTATGGCGTGATTGGGTGAATTCTTACAAGGCCGCGGGAGCCTTCTTCGACAAGAAACTGAAAACGCACTGACGGAAACGCGAGGGAACGGAGAACACGAAGGCCACAAAGGCGCAAAAAAGAGGTCACGAAGCCAGATTGTTCGTGACCTCTGCCTTCGGCCTTCGCGACCTTCGTGTTCGCCGTTCCCCTATTTGGGCGGTTGCAGAATCAGTTTCTGGACACGCCAATTCAGAAGTTCCGCGACATATAGTTCATTCTCGTTAGGGCAGGATATTTCGTGAATCCAACCGAACTGTTTTAGCTGCTTGCCTGACTCTCCCAGAACCCCGAGGATCTTTCCGTCGAGCGTGAGCTTGTAGATGCGGCCAGGGAAAGCGTCGGAGCTGTATAACACCTGGTTTGGACTAGGCGTGATGCAGATGGTCCAGGGTGCTCCGGGGCTCATTGTGCCGGCGCTTTGTGTTGGTTTGTTCCCGATTGCGGGGCGAGCATCTGGGTTCATAGGAACGTCGATCGTGATCTGACGAAGGAACTTGCCCTCGCCATCAAAGACCTGAATGCGGCGGTTGCCGCGGTCTGCCACATAGATGTTGCCCTGCGCATCGGCCGCAATGCTGTGCGGAGTACTGAATTGTCCCGGTTGGTCGCCAGGCTCGCCCCACGACTTTAGCCAGTTGCCGTTCTTATCCACTTTGGCGACGCGGGAATTAACATACCCGTCGCTAATGTAAGTGTTGCCCGCAGCATCCCAGGTCATGTCGGTGACTTGACGAAACATTCCATCCACTGGTGGCAGGGGTGGCTTCGGATGCTTCAGCGGGCCAGTGCCTTCATCGGAAGCCTCCTGCTTTCGCCCAAATACCATCGCGACGTGACCGTCAGGATTGAACTTGATCACCATGTCGGATCCTTTGTCGGCGACCCAGATGTTGTCCTGGTTATCGATTTTCACGCTGTGTGCGTACGACCAGGCATAAAGATTGTGGCCAATCTCGCGAAGAAACTTACCGTCGGGGCCGAATTCGAGAAGTTGCGCACCGCTGGCAGCATATGCCGGCCCGGTGGTGTTACCACGAGAGAAGACAAACACGTGTCCCTTGGAATTTACGGCCACTCCGGCCACTTCGCCGAAGTACATGTCGCTGGGAAGCTTCAGGAAATCTGGCACAGAACGGTAAGAAATTTCCGGTACAGGAGCTTGTTGAGCCTGAACGAAGACTGCGGCAAAAAATACTAGGGTAGCAATTGCATTCTTCAACGAGGCCTCCAGCGCGGCAGAGATCGTCCGCGACTAAGTGGCCGCGATGATACGCAGTCACCTATTGGCTCATCAAGCCGTCATCATGAAATTTGGTTCTTCATCGCGAGAATAGCGAAGCGATGCCCATCCGGATTTCATCTATAGTTGGTCCAAGACATCCTTAGTGAGCACTGCTGACAACCTCGAGACTTTTGACCTGCTGGTGATCGGTGCCGGCCCGACAGGATTGGCGTGCGCAATAGAAGGTCAACGTGTTGGGCTCCGTGCTGTTCTAGTGGACAAGGGATGTCTGGTGAATTCTTTGTTCCACTATCCAGCCAACATGACGTTTTTCACGACGCCGGAATTGCTGGAGATCGGCGACATCCCGTTCAGCAGTCCAAATCAAAAACCCAATCGCGGCGAAGCGCTCGAGTATTACCGCAAAGTAGCGGAGCACTATTCACTGGACGTGCGGCAATATCAACGCGTCGAGCGTGTCGATGGGGCCGATGGCGATTTTCGCGTACATACAACCGACCGCTTCGGAAAGGCTCATTGCCACCGCTCGCAAAAGCTTGTTGTCGCTACCGGCTATTACGATTTGCCGAACTATATGAACGTTCCGGGTGAGGACTTAGCCAATGTAATGCATTACTACCGCGAGCCTCATCCGTATTACGACAACGACGTTCTAGTCATCGGCGGCAAGAACTCGGCGGCGATTGCCGCGCTCGAATTATGGCGTCATGGCGGTCGGGTGACCTTGGTACATCGCGGCCCAGCAATGCACAAAAACGTGAAGTACTGGATCCTTCCGGATATCGAGAATCGAATTCGCAACCAAGAGATAACTGCGTTCTTCAATTCTCAAGTGCTCGAAATTCGGGAGCGGAGCGTTTTGCTGGAGACACCAGCCGGCAAGATCGAGATCGCGAATGATTTTGTCTTTGCGTTGACCGGATACCATCCGGACTTCGATTTTCTAAAGTCGCTCGGTATCCAGATGGTTGGCAGCGAATGCCGTCCAGTGTGCGACCCGGAAACCCTTGAATCAAACGTTCTTGGAATTTACCTGGCGGGCGTGATCGTAGCCGGCGCTCGCACGAGCGAGATTTTTATCGAGAACGGGCGTTTCCATGGTCGCCAGATCGCGACAGACTTGGCGCGCAAGTTGTCCCCGCAGATTGTAAGCAAGTAGCCAGCAGACCTGACTTCTACGCCTCAGGCTCCAGATATCTAAGCCCCGCACCGGCTAGCTCACTGGCTTTCACCTGAATTTCATCGAACCGCAGATGTCCATCGCGCACGAGACGGTCAAAGTCCATTTCGAGTTCAGCGTCGGTGAGTGGAAGCGCCAACTTGTGATACAGCAGTTCGCGCAGATCGTCGTTGTTCATGCTTCCGGCAAATGAATTCCCGGCAAGATCTTCGTAGCGAACCTGATAGATGTCAGGCGCGCTGCCTAAACTAGCGTTCTTACGGATGTCGAGTGTACCGTGCATCCCGCACCCCCGTTTTCCTAGATACGCGAAGCGGTACAAGCATTTCCCCAATTCTGACCTATGTCAACTGTGAAGGTTCCCGCTACTCTCGTTCGCTGCCAACCTGCGCTTCGCGGTGCTCGTCTCAGTTAGGGTCATTTCACAGCAGCCCTTTTGCGTAGATGTTGCCAGTTCTGGTAGGCCGGGCTTGTGGAAGACGAGAGACCTGCATTGGGGGGAAGTTCCATGAAAACACGTCTAGCAATTATGCTGCTCGCAGTGGCAGCCTTTACTTCGGCTCCGGCGCTTCGCGCACAGGACCATGGTGAAATTGGGATATTCGGTGAAATGTTCCGAGCCTCAGCCAGTGACCTTAACCTGTTTGGTGTTGGCGGGAGAGTGGGATTGAATGTTCATCCCAACGTCGCTTTAGAGGTGGAAGGCTCCTACGATTTCTCGCAGAGCAACACGCAGAGCATTACGGGGATCGGTAACAATACAACGGTTTTCCGCTCGGATTTGCGAGCCACTCACTTTCAAGTCGGGCCGAAGTTCCAGCTTGGTACCAACTCACCCGTTCGAGCCTTCTTGTTTGCGAAGGGCGGCTTCGTCCGGTTCGGAGTAACCCCAGGACCAGTTACCTTCGGGGCATTTCCCACGCGCCTCGAAAGTACTGACTTGAATGGCACTTTCTATCCCGGCGGCGGAATCGAGTTCTTTCTGGGACCGATCGGTATTCGCGCCGATGCAGGCGACGAAATTTACTTCGATCGTGGAGCTCAGAACAACCTGAAGATCACTTTTGGTCCAACGATCCGCTTTTGAGAGTTGTTGAAACCGTCGAGGGCCGGAGTCTCTGGGCAGACTTCGGCCCTTTGCTTTTCTCGTGAGTGTTATCGATCAAGTAACCACTGGCTGAGGCAGAAATGGTTGCTTCACTTAAGGCCTCGAAAGCGCATAAAAACTAAGGTCGGGCACTTGGTGGCGTTGGTAGAAATATCGTGAAGATTTTTTCTAAGCTGCTGCCAACATCTGAGCAGAGTGCCTCATCTGTAAACACATGATCCGCTGAAGAGAATGGCGGACGGGCCCCAGACAATGAAAGTTTGTTTAGTCACAGCGTTCCCTCCCAGCTCAGAAAGACTTAACGAGTATGGGTTTCATCTCGCTAAAGAAATTAAAAAGCGGAACCTCGTCAGCCTGACGATTCTCGCCGATCAGATGGACACTCCGGCCTCGGAACTCCCGGGATTCGATGTTGACCGCTGCTGGAGGTTCAACTCCTTTCGGACGCCATTCGCGTTGCTGCGTGCCGCGCGGCGACATAAACCGGACGTAGTGTGGTTCAACCTGGTGTTTTCCAGTTTCGGGGATAAACCGATCCCTGCATTCCTCGGAATTTGTACGGCATTGCTCTTGCGGCTCTTCGGGTTCTATACGCACATCACGCTACATCACGTAATCGAATTCATCGATCTCTCCAAGGGGACGAAATTTCCGAGACTGTACAAGCTCTTCGGGGCAGTTGCTACGAAGCTGATGCTCTTCTCGGGATCGCTGACAGTATTGCTGCCTTCGTATCGCAAGGTGCTGCTGGAGACTTACGGTGGGGAATACGTGCACCTTCGCAAGCATGGCGTCTTTTCCGCCGCACCCAAGTTCCCGGACATCAGCCGGCGCGGAAATCCCGAACATCGAATTCTGGCATTTGGAAAATGGGGAACCTATAAGCGTCCCGAAATTCTGATTGAAGCCTTTGCGCAAATCGCCGATAAGTTTTCCAACGTGAAACTCGTGATCGCGGGTTCCAATCATCCGATGTGTCCCGGTTACGTCGAATCGCTGCGCGACCGATGGCGCGACTGTTCACGCATCGAGTTCCAGGGATATGTTCCCGAAGAGGAGATTGGAACTCTGTTCGCATCGGCGACCGTTCTGGTACTGCCTTACACCTCTGCCGGCGGACCAAGCGGAGTCGCTCATCAGGCATGCGAATTTGCGGTGCCGATCATCGGATCGGACATCCCCGATTTTCGCGACATGGCGAATACAGAAGAGCTCGCCATGTTGTTTTACGAAACTGGAAATCCCGACAGTCTGGCAAAAGTCCTGACTGATCTACTCGAGAAGCCGGCTCTGCAGCAGGAAATGGCGGAGCAAAATTTCTCGGTAGCGGTGCGGACGACGATGGAGAGGGTTGTGGGGCAGTATCTCCACTCGTTCGCGAAGACTCTTGCATTAAAGCGGCGGAATAAATCCTCAAGGCGTCTCCCCGTACGGACGGTCGACTACTGGCCGGCGGAGTTTGCTCAAGCGACGGAAGCGATCGAAGAAGAACTTCTCACGGTGAATTCCTAGGGTGTGCCATGTACTCGCTGAGCATTGTTATTCCCGCTTTTAACGAAGAATGCCGGCTCGAAGCTACGCTAGATAAGCTCGACGCATTTATCAAAAGCGCTGACTGGAACGCAGAAATTATCGTAGTAGACGATGGCTCGACTGACGGGACTGCCCGTCTGGTGATGCGCCACATGCAGAGCAAGCCTCAACTGCGTCTGCTGCAAAACCATCTCAACCGAGGGAAAGGCTTCAGTCTTCGTCGTGGCGTCGAAGCGGCGCTGGGAGACATCATTCTCTTAACAGACGCCGATCTCTCCGTACCGATGAACGAAGCGTACAGACTGCTCGAAGCAATTGCGCAAGGTGCAGATATTGCGATCGGTTCTCGTGGAGCACCAGGCGGCGTGTGTGCAGCGGCGCCCTGGCATCGACGCGTTTGCAGTGCAGGCTTCAAGATGGTGGTTCACTCCGTACTCGGGCTGCGCTTCGCCGATACACAATGCGGATTCAAAGCCTTCAAGCACAAGGCAGCTCGGTTAACGTTCTCGCGTCAACGCATTGAGCGCTGGGGATTCGATCCCGAGGTGCTGCTGCTGGCCGATAGGTTTTGCTTTGTCGTGAAAGAAGTCGGAGTCGAGTCCATTCACGACGACCGCAGCCGCTTGAACGTCGTCAGAGACTCGTTCCAGATGCTGTGCGAGGTCTTGAAGATCCGTTACCACATCCTGTTCGGTGTCTATAACCATCCGACGCCGAGCTATCAGACAATTTCTCCAGCAGCGGTGGCTGCAGTTGCCGGCGACTCGCTGAGAACTGTCACCCCTAACTAGCTCGAAGCTGCATTTTAGGGATCCGCGCCTGCGGATTCCTCTTCCTCACCCAAACACTTCTAATCCCGTGCGGTACACGTTCGCATGTGCTTCCGCAGTGAGCTCCAAGGGCAGGGAATATCCGCCGCCGAGAGTGATCACTAATAGAATGTCGTAACTGTGGGCGGCCAGCATCACGCGCCGGTCACGTTCCCGGAGACCTGCGTGAGTAAGTGCAAGGTGCCCGAGCTGATCGGAATGTAATGCGTCAACCCCAGACTGATAGAGGATGATGTCTGGTCGAAACGCCAGTACTTGTGGCAGCACGAAATCGAGGGCCGCCAGGTATTCATCGTCCCGTGCTCCGGCCGCCAACTCAACATCAAGAGTGCTTTCCTGTTTCCGCAATGGGAAGTTGCTGCGGCAGTGGATAGAAACGGTGAAGACGTCCGGATCGCCGGAGAAAATGCATGCGGTGCCGTCGCCTTGATGCACATCCAGATCGATCACGGCTGCACGCCGAATCCTGCCATCTCTTTGCAGGCAGCGAATTGCAACCGCCAGGTCATTAAAGACACAATATCCCGCGCCTGAGTCGGCAAAAGCATGGTGAGTACCGCCGGCGAGGTTTGCTCCCCAACCGTATTCGAACGCATCTTCCACCGCCGCCAATGTTCCTCCCAACGAAGTCAGAGTGCGACGGACAAGTCCTTCCGACCATGGAAAGCCAATGCGCCGAACAGCTGCAGGCGAGAGCGAGCCTGAGAGGAAATCGTCAACATATCTTTCGGAGTGCACCAGCTTCACGAGCTCGATCGGAGCGAATGGCGCCAACTGCAGAGTGAATCCATCGCAGGTGAGCCGCTCACGGATCAGCTTGTACTTACCTGCAGGAAACCGATGCGCGGCGGGGAGGTCGATTGCGTGGACATCGCAATGGTAAACGCGCATACACATAGGTTACAGGGGACAGGGGAACAGGCGACAGAGCAGACAAGACAGCGGATACAACAAAATGAAGGAACACGTGGTAGGGCGGGAGACGGTTTTTCAGCGCAACGAGGACTACTAGCAGTACACCCTTGTTCCCTGTAACCTGTCCCCTGTCCCCTAGAGTTATGCAGCGTTTCGCCGATCTGCGTGAGTTGTTCGCCAAGGCCAATGAGGTGAAGTCGGGCGATCAGCTAGCAGGGATCGCTGCACGATCCGAGCAGGAGCGGGTTGCGGCAAAATGCGCACTCGCTGACACTCAGCTCGCTGAAATACTTGCCAAGCCGCCGCTCGAAGACGAGGTCACTCGCCTCATCTATGACAGCTTTGACGAGAAAGCTTTCTCGCCGATTCGCACCCTGACGGTAGGCGCCTTTCGCGAGCACATTCTGAGTGATCTCACTTCTGCTGAGGAATTAGCTCCCTTGCAGTTGGGAATCACGCCTGAAATGGCGGCTGCCGTGGCGAAGATCATGAGCAACAAGGACCTGATCCTCGCCGCGTCGAAGATTCGCAATGTAACTCGCTGCAGGAACACCCTCGGAGAATCCGCCGTACTTGCCATCCGTACGCAACCGAACCACCCTGCCGACGACATTGGCGGAATCCTGCTGGCCGCGTTTGAAGGTCTGCTCTATGGCTGCGGTGACGCGGTAATCGGCGTAAATCCGGCGACGGATTCGGTCGAGAGCGTTTCTGCGATTCTGCACGCTTTGCAACGCCTGGTCACCGCTTACGAGATCCCGACACAGACCTGTTGCCTTGCGCACATCACCACGCAACTTGCGGCCATGGAGCGCGGTGCTCCTGTTGATCTGCTGTTCCAATCCGTCGCTGGCACTGAAGACGCGAATCGCAGTTTTGGAATAAGTGTGTCGTTGCTGCGCGAGGGACAAGAGCGCGTGCGCGAGCATCATCGCCAGCGGACCGACGTGCATTGGATCGGCGACAACGCCATGTACTTCGAAACCGGGCAGGGTAGCGCGCTCTCTGCCGAATCGCATCACGGCATCGATCAGCTCACGCTCGAGGCGCGAGCCTACGGAGTCGCGCGCGCATTTTCTCCTATGTTAGTAAACAGCGTGGTTGGATTCATCGGTCCTGAATATCTGTTCGACGAGCGGCAGATCATTCGCGCCGGACTCGAAGATCACTTCATGGGCAAGTTGCTGGGGCTTCCAATGGGCTGCGACGTGTGCTACACCAACCATGCCGAAGCCGATCAGAACTCCGCCGACAATCTCCTGGTTCTGCTTTCCGCCGCCGGATGCAATTACTTCATGGGCGTGCCGTGCTCCGACGATGTGATGCTCAATTACCAGTCCACCAGCTATCACGACGCACTGGCCATGCGCCGCCTCTTCCATCTTCGTCCAGCTCCGGAGTTTCTCGAGTGGCTCGAGAATCGCGGCATGTATCGTGACTCCCAGCCCGCGATGCTCGAAGGCCCCATGCGGCGCGAGCTGATGAGCAAAGCCGAAGAGCTCCTGAGCTGCTAAGACCATGGACAGCGATCTTTCACTTCGCATCCTCGAAAAGATTCGCCAGCGCACCCCCGCGCGCCTGCTTGCCGGCCACAGTGGTGGCGGCTATCGGACGTCGACGCAGCTCGAATTGCGGGCCGCCCATGCCGTGGCCCGCGATGCTGTCCGTACCGGCTTCGACCTCCAGCAACATCTGGGCAAGGAACTTATCGAGAGGTTCGGGATTTTCGAAGTCCCAACCCAGGCGATCTCTAAGGATGAATTTTTGTTACGTCCTGATTTGGGACGGAGGTTCTCTGCCATATCCGAGGAGAAGATCGCGAGCACGTGTGTCTCCGCGCCGGATCTTCAGATCGTGATCGGCGACGGGCTCTCCACGACCGCGATCGCGGTGCAAGTTCCGGCACTCCTGCCGCTCCTGATGCAGGGCGCAATTGTGCGCCAATGGAGCGTCGGCAAACCCTTCGCCGTCCGCTTCTGTCGCGTCGGTATTCTCAACGATGTCGGCAATCTCCTCCATCCACGTGTAGCGGTACTGCTGATCGGAGAGCGTCCTGGGCTGGCAACGGCTGAGAGCCTCTCCGCCTACATGGCCTATCGTCCCAGGGCGGGACAAACCGATGCCGATCGCAACCTGATCTCCAATATTCACTCTCGGGGAATCCAGAGCGACGAGGCAGCGACTCGGATCCTGAACCTCGCCGAGAAAATGATGCGAATGCAAACCAGTGGGGTGAAGATCAGGGAAGAGCTGCCGACCGGAGTCTCCGGACAAATCGGCAGGTGATCCGCAACTCTCACCCATGAGAAAACACCACGGAGATGGCAACGGGACCGCCCCAGCCGAATTCTTACCTTGCCAGAGACCCAAGATAATCAGAGGAGGCAACATGCATCGGCTTCTCACGTTTTTTGCTGCGTGCGCACTCAGCGGCGCTATGGCGTTTGCGCAGAGCACAGCGACCGACCCAGCCCCCGCCGGCGGAACGCGGCCCAGCGGCAACAGCACGAGCGCGGTTTCAAACAGCAATGCCACTTCGCCGTCGAGCGCACAGGGACAGACGAGCCGCACGCCGTCTACTCCCAACCAGGCACAGCCCGGCGAGAGCAATCCCGCAAATGCCGCCACGCGCGACGGGCAAGCCAATGGAACCGCCGTGCGTCCCAACACCGACAGCCGCAGCGCTAATCCGCCCGACAGCAGCGAGAACAACGGCATCAAAAGGGACGATACGGGAAGCAATCCTGCCAGTCCCCATGCTCCGGCTGCGAGTCCCAATACGGGATCCAGAGGAGTCGCACCATGGCTCTGGATCGCCCTCGGAGTCATCGCTATCATCGCCGTGATCAGCGCGCTGTCCGGCAGAAATCGAGCCGAAACGGACGTCGACGACAGAGATCCTCGCTGGCGTACTCCACGCGAGCCAGATGTCATCCGGCGCGAAGAGATCTACCGCGCCCGGCGCCACGACATCGACAGCGACGACGACCAGATTCGCCGTGCCTCGTGAGAGAGAGGCAATAGTAGCGATTAGCGGACAGCAACAAGGCAAGACGGATCGGCCCGAGCAACTTACCATTGGGTTGATCGAGTCTTGCCTTAGCTGTTTCTGGGTCCGAAATCCTTCTTTTGAAGTCTCAGGCCCTTCGCGGCTGATGTTGCCCTCATCTGGTTTCTGAAAGTTGATTAGCTAACGGCGAAACTGCTTGACCGATTGCCGGTTCTTCATTCTTGCCGCAGCGCAATGATCGGGTTCACCTTGGTTGCTCGCCGGGCAGGGATATAGGTCGCGATCAGTCCAACCAGGGCCAACAAGACTGGTAATAAGGCAAATGGCACAGGTGATCCTGGGCTGACGCCGTAAAGCAGGCTTGTAATCATGCGAGCGAGTGCAAAAGCCGCGATGAATCCGAGTACGAGTCCCGCCACTAGCGAAACCGAACTCTGGCGAACGATCATGGCCAGAATGTCTTCGCGCCGTGCTCCAAGAGCCATACGGATACCGATCTCGCGCACACGTTGGCCTACCGAGTAGGCGACTACGCCATAGACTCCGATCGCGGCAAGGATCATTGCCAGTGCGGCGAAGATGGTGAGCAGGCCGGCAGCGAACTTGGCGGCCCACAGCGCCTGGGAAATCACTTCTCCGATGGGCCACACATTCGTGAGGGGAAGGTTGCGATCGAGAGCTTGCACCCGCTCACGGACTGATGCAAGTGCGATGCTGGGATCGCCGGTCGAGCGGAAAAAGAGCGTGAGCGCAGGACTTGGAGTCTGAATCAGCGGCAGATACATGTATGGCGTAGGTTCTTCGCCGAGAGTTCCATACTTGGCGTCATGCGCAACTCCGACCACCTGAACGTAGTAGTCGAGGCCAAAGAATTTGAAACGCTTGCCCACCGCATCCTGATTGGGCCAAAAGCGCTTTGCGGTGGCCTCATTAATGACCGCCACTTTCGGGCTGTCTTCGCGGTCGGAGCTGTCGAATTGCCGCCCACGCAGAATGGGAATACCCATCGTCTGAAAATAATCAGGGGCAATGTTGTCGGTTTGCGTGAGGATCCCGTTCCGTGTAGAGGTACCCTCTTCCCCTTCCGGGAAGACGCTGCGTGCGATCGCCGTTCCGCCGAAAAGGGGAACATTCGTGCTAAGCGTTATGGAATTGATGCCAGGTAGACCCTGCGCGGCTTCAACGGCGCGGCGCTGGAATTCGCGCATGCGAGCCGGGTCATAGTTAAGGGCGCCAAGGTCGAATGAGAGCATCCCGAGATTGTGCGTATCGAAGCCCGGCTCGATTTTCTGGGCGTTGCGCAGGCTGACAAGAAATAGTCCCGCTCCAATCAGTGCGACCAGCGACAATGCGAACTGCAGGGTCACGAATGCGCCGCGGACCCCGAATTTGCGGCCGGAAAACACCTCGGATCCCGCTCGCTCCTTTAACTCAGTCACCAAGTCTGGACGCGAAGCCTGAAGCGCAGGGATCAGGCCGAAGACCACACCCGTGGCCAGAGAGATCAGCACAGTGAAAATCAAGACATGACTGTCGAGCGGCAGTTCCATGTTGCTGGCCTGCTGCAGGAACGGTGGCCGGAAGCTCCAAAGCAGATCGCGTGCCAAAAACGCCACTCCGAGTCCGACGATCCCGCCTGCAACCGCGAGCAAAATAGATTCCGTAAGAAGCTGCGTGACAATGCGCGCGCGCGATGCGCCTATGGCGAGCCGAATCGAGATTTCACGCTTCCGTCCGGCAGCTCGCGCCAGCAAAAGGTTGGAGATGTTGGCACAGCCGATGAGCAACACCAGGCCAACAACGGCCATCATCAATTGGCCTGCACGCTCTGCCTGTCCCTGAACGTTGGGATTCAGCGTTGATTCCAACAGCGGCACCACGGTGAAGCTGCGGCCCTTGTTTGGGGTAGGGAAGTCATGCTCGAGCTGTGAGCCCACGTTCTTCAGTTCCGCCCGCGCCTGATCGATGGTTACACCGGGTTTGAGTCGCCCAACAGCGGCGAAATTCAGAAATCGCCGGTCGTTGTACATCTCCTTGAGAACGCCGGCCAGCACCTGATCGTGCGTAGCCATCGGTACCCACATATCCGGACCGCCAAGCGCGGCGGTTCCCTTGAATCCGCGCGGCATCACGCCGACGATCGTGAAGCCCTGGCCGTTGAGCAGAACGTTCTGGCCAATGATGTTCGGATTGGAGGCGAAATAGCGCTGCCATACCCCGTGGGTGAGCACCACAACTCCGGCAGCTCCGGGCTGATCCTCGTCGGGACGGAAGGTCCGGCCAAGTGTTGCTTGCACTCCTAGGACGTCGAAGAAGTTGCCGGATACAAGCTCGGCGTTAAACGCCTGAGGCTTGCCATCGATGGTCATGCTCACACCCGCTCCGGTAAACATCAGTACCTTCGAGAACGATTGCGAGCGCTCGCTGACATCCTTGGCATTCGGCTGTGAAATCGGAAGGAATGTACTCAGCCCACCGCGGTTGCGCTGGTCGGTAGTAAAGATTCCCATCAGGTGATCGGGATCGTCCACCGGCAAGGGATGCAGGAAGATCGTGTTTACCACAGTGAAGATTGCGGTATTCGCGCCGATGCCGAGGGCAAGTGTGAGGATCGCGATCAAGCTGAATCCTCGTGCCTTTATCAATTGACGGATTCCGTACCGAATGTCCTGACGCAGCGATTCCATAGGCTCCTCCTGCGATGGTGCTTAGACGTGAAGCACGGGCGTTCGTTTCCACGCCTTTACCTGCGATAAAGCTCAAGGCGAATCCAGAACACGGATTGAACGGATCGGACGGATCAGAACAGCTGGTGATTGCTGTGAAGATCACCGCGACCTGTGATCACCTGCGGTAGGCTCAGCACGTATCCGTCCGATCCGTTGAATCCGTTCAATCCGTGTTCCGGATTTTGGTGTTCTCTCCTCCGCTATCGACTGCGGTTCTGGTTCATCGCCGCCTCAACCTCTTCAGCGGTGTGCGGCAGATCCTTTGTGATCTGTACTAGATTTCCCTGCTGGTCAACGTAGTAAATGTCTTCGATGCGAACGCCGAGCTTTTCCTCAGGAATGTAAATGCCAGGCTCGATGGTGAACACCATTCCTTTGTCGAGCGGGATCGAATAATCGCCGGAGTCGTGCACGTCAAGTCCGACGTAGTGCCCGAGTCCGTGAATGAAGTACTTGCCCAGAGAATTGCCATGCAGGTCTTTGCCGTGCGAATCGATGTAGTCGCGTGCGACCTTGTCGAGGGAATCACCCTCTTGTCCTCGACGCAGGTATGAGGAACCTGCTTTGAATGCCTGCATCGTAGCTTGTTGCGCCCCGAGAACAATGTTGTAGATTTCGCGCTGGCGCGCGGTGAAGCGCCCGCTCACTGGCGCTGTACGCGTGATGTCGGACGCATACATCGAATATTCGCCCGCCACATCCATTACCACCACATCGCCAGATTGCATGGTTCCCGAATCGGCAGAGTAGTGGAGCACGGTGGAATTGAATCCGGAGCCCACAATCGGTGCGTAGGCTGAGCGCTCGCATCCTCGGCGCTGATATTCGTATTGCATAAGAGCCTGAATCTCGCGTTCGCCCAAGCCGGGATGTATCGCCTTCAACGCCGCAACATGTCCGGCCATAGAGGCGCGAGTGGCTTTCACGACGAGATCGATTTCGCCCTGATCTTTCACTGTGCGAAGCTGTCCAATCAATTTCGTGACGTCCTGCAAGCCACCTGCTCCGCCGAGAGCTTGCCCGCGACGCAGCCATGCTAAGGGTTCTATCGAAGCCGAGTCCTGGTTGTAGCTCCCCAGATCGGAATAAACCGGCTTGCGTGCTGAACTCAGGATTGACGTGAGTTCGTCGTGCATCTTGTCGAGGGACTCGACGCGTTCGAAGCCGGTAATCTTGGTAACCTCGGCGTCTCCCGGACCAAGTTTCGGCCCAAGCCATTTCTCTTCAGCCAAATTGCGTGTGGGAAGGAAAAGAATCTCCGTATACGGACGTGAGGCAGCGTCCTTGGAATCCGCCTTCGCGTCTGCGGGCATGATCAGCAGCCCCGCTCCGGGCTCCGTCCACCCGGTGAGGTAGTAGAAGTTCGATTCCTGGTGGAATCCGAAAATTTCATCCGGCCGTTCAACCGGAGCGAACAAGACCACCACGCCGCCATTGGTCTTCTGCGAGAGAGCAACGCGCCGCTCGTGGTACACGCTAGCGTTCTGGCGTTCAAGCGCCAGGAGTGAGAAGGAAGATAGGAAAACAAGAGCAAGGAGGAGAGGAAGATTCTTCAGTCGCATGATAGGGAAGCGCGATTTTACACCGAGTGAGTTATCTGTCTAAACGGAGCACGAAACAAGAGCTCTTGCCGGGCGATGGCCCGGCGCTCCGGACAAAATTAGAAAGGTGAAGGCCAAGCGCCGTGCCCAAAAAAAGCCCGCAGGTTCGAAGCCTGCGGGTGGAGAGAACATTTTCGATTAGAGAGGGCGAAACTCCATGCGCCGGCAAGAACCCAGCTGGCCGGAGCCTGGGAGGAGCATCGTTGAAAGCCACCCCTGACTTCCCACAATGTCTCTTCGCTAAATAGACGTTCGAATAGCTGGAAAAGTTAGCGCGCGCCGCTCCCTGCACGCGACATTTACAACTCTTTACAGATGAGACTAGACACCCACCGGAAATGGTTTTGCGCTCTGAGGTTCAGCGAAACCGCTAAAGCGCTCGAAGCGTCCCTGCAAGAGCGACATAAGTCCCGTATACCAATAGCCAAGAACGAAGATTAGAAGGAAGGGCACCGTGATGTAATTCTCATTGCTCATCGCGTAGTACACGGTCGCAGCGAAATACGTCCCGATGAGGAGTTCGATCCAGGGTACGAAGCCGAGACGCTTGCGGTACTTACGCGCAGCGATCGACTTTTCTCCTTTGGCTTGCACACGATACTTGGGTGTTCGTTTGAAAGAAGACTTCACTCCGAACAGTGCTTCGATGACCGCCCGCGTGTTCGTAACCGTAAGCCCAATGCCGAGCGCCATGAGAAAGGGAAGATAAAGGAACGTCTTCGGCCACCCTCGCGGGAAGAGCTCCTTTTGCGATACCAAGTAGAAAGAAG
Organism: Terriglobales bacterium; assembly: GCA_035567895.1. Lineage (NCBI taxonomy): Bacteria > Pseudomonadati > Acidobacteriota > Terriglobia > Terriglobales > Terriglobales bacterium. Next base: position 144,455 of record DATMPC010000014.1, read on the forward strand.
ATATCGAGAATGTCGACGCCATAAAGAGCGGCAAATCGATCACGAGCATCTGGAACCATCCCTGGTAAAAGCGGATGATCATCGCCGGCAGCAGCAGGGTTGAGAGCACCACCATAAACGGATAGCTGATGTTTGCCGTCAGGTGATACCACGCCTCCGTCTTTACCCTGAACGGCACGTCGGAGCGCAACACAGTTGGCAGAATCTTCTTGGCTGTCTGAATCAGACCTTTCGCCCATCGCGCCTGCTGAGTCTTGAATGCCGTCATCTCGATGGGGAGTTCGGCCGGGCACTCGACGTCCTGAAGATATTTGAACTCCCAGCCTTTGAGCTGGCTGCGGTAAGAAAGATCCGTGTCTTCAGTGAGGGTGTCGTGCTGCCATCCCCCGGCGTCTTCGATCGCCTGCCGCCGCCACATGCCGGCGGTGCCGTTGAAGTTGAAGAAGACGTGACTGCGTGAGCGTCCTCCGTGTTCGAGGACGAAGTGTCCGTCCAGCAGAATCGCTTCCACGTTGGTCAGGAAGGAGTAGTCGCGGTTCAGGTGCGTCCATCGCGTCTGCACCATTCCGATTTTGGGATCGGCGAAGTGGTGGACTACCCGCATCAGCCAATCTTCCGGCGGCACAAAGTCGGCATCGAAGATGGCGATGAACTCACCGTTCGCCGTCTTCATTCCCTCCTGGAGCGCTCCGGCCTTGAATCCATGACGATTGCTGCGATGGTGGTAAGAGATTGGATATCCCAGCGCCGCGTAGCGCTCGACAACGGCGTTCGCGACTTCGACGGTCTCATCTGTCGAATCATCCAGTACTTGGATATCCAGCTTCTCGCGCGGGTACTCCATCTTGCAGACGGCATCGACCAGCCGGTCGATCACGAACTGCTCATTGAAAATAGGAAGCTGCACGGTGACTCGGGGCAGATCTGCAAAACGATTCGGCGGCTCTTCTACCTTGTTTTTGCGATGCTTGTAATAGAGGTAGACAAGAACATAGCGGTGAATGCCGTATGAGGCCAGGACGAATAGGACGATGAAGTAGGGAATCAGCAGGGCAACGTCGAAGCTGTTGAGACGGTAGAGTCCCTTGAAGCCAAACCCATTAACCCTGATATCGCCAAAGTGACTCCTGAAGTAATGCACGAGCCCATGAGGCGCAAGTAGGGCGAGGGTCAGAAATGAGGGGAAAGAAAAGGACATTCGGCGCGCAAACGATCCGTAACCATTGTAGCTGACTAGAGAGGATGCGTTCTGGCATAAATCCCGAACGTCTTACTTTCCAAGGGTATAATGTAAGCAAGACATCTTAACAAGGGTTAGAAGGGCAAGACGTTATGACAATCCGGTCAAAGCAGACGGTCACTCCTAAGGAATTGGCTGCTCAATTAAGAATGACTGAGAAGCAAGTTCGTCGTTTTCTGCGATCGATGCCGTTCTATGACGATGGGATCTATACGAAGTATGAATGGTCGAAGCATGACCCAATCCTGCCGAGAATAGCTGCCTCCATCAATGCCAGAAAGCGTTCGAGCCGCCAGAGTGTCGTGACATCAAAGGGTCAATTGGTGATTCCCGCCGCAATTCGTCGTCGTTATCACATCAAGAGCGGCACACAGGTGCACATTGAGGAACTCGACGGTGGAATACTCCTGCGCCCTATCACCGATCAGAGTATCGAGCGAGTGCGGGGGATATTGGCGGGGAAAGGCTTGCCTGAACGGATTGAGAAAGAGACCGATCGCGACATCCGATGAAGACTCACGTCTTGGATGCGAACGCTCTATACAGATTCCTGCAGAATGGACCCGGGGCCGACATAGTTGAGCAGCTCTTTAAGGAAGCCAATCGCGCTCATACTCCGGTATTGATGTCTGTCGTTAACTGGGGGGAAGTGCATTACACGATTACAAGAGATAGCGGAATCGGAGCCGCCAACACCGCTCTCAAGCAGCTCGAGAACCTTCCTGTGGCTGTGCTGATGGCGGAAATAGAACAGACCAGATCTGCCGCAGTGTTGAAAGCTTCCTACGGCTTGCCGTATGCAGATTGCTTTGCTGCCGCTCTGACGGGTCAATCAGGTGTTCTGGTGACGGCCGATGTAAAGGACTTCGCCCGCATCCCGTGGCTCCAGATACTTGCCTTGCCGGTTCACAAACCTGGTCGCTGAAGTTCAATTCAGAAACATCGTCCGGTAAAGTGTGTCTCTCTGCACTGGCCTGAAGCCGGCGTCGCGGATGATGTGGCGAAGCTCTTCTTCTGTCGTACAGTTCGAGGTGCCCGCAGCGCGTACAACGTTCTCTTCGAGCATCACCGACCCAACGTCGTTGCCACCGAAGCGCAATCCGAGTTGCAGGACTTTCAGTCCTTGCGTTACCCAACTGGCCTGCACGTTTTCAATGTTGTCGAGGAAGAGGCGCGAGATCGCCAGCAGCTTCAAATACTCTACAGAAGTTGCCTCGTCCCACTTTCGTCCGCCGAGTGCGGTGTTCTTGGGCTGGAAGCTCCAGGGGATGAACGCCGTAAATCCACCGGTTTCTTGCTGTAGGTCGTAGACGGCCTGGAAGTGATTGATGCGTTGCTCGTAAGTCTCGCCTACTCCGAACATCATGGTCGCGGTGGTGCGCATGCCGAGCTGATGTGCAGTGCGATGGACATTCAGCCAGTCGCCGGTCAGGCATTTGAGTCGCGCAATGCGATGGCGAACATCGTCGTCGAGGATCTCGGCGCCGCCTCCCGGAATGGAATCGAGGCCGGCGGCACGCAGGCGCATGATGGTGTCGCGAATGCTGAGTCCGCTGTATTCCGCGATAGCAATGATCTCCGAAGCCGAAAAGCAATGCAGATGGACTTTAGGAAACCGTTCTTTGATGCCGTGCAGCAGGCGCTCGAACCAATCGATTTTCAAATCCGGATGCAAGCCGCCCTGCATCAACACGCCTGTGCCACCGACTTCAACGGTTTCCCGGATCTTCTCGTAAATCGTATCGAAGTCGAGGATGTAACCTTCCGCTGCGAGCTTGCCTTTGAGTGGCCGATAAAAGGCACAGAAAGTGCAGTACTCAGTGCAGAAGTTGGTGTAGTTGATGTTGCGGTCGATGATGTAGGTAACCACGCCTTCCGGGTGCAGCTTACGCCGCAAGGCATCGGCTTCCATCCCGATGCCAATCAGATCGTCGGAGCGGAACATATCGAGAGCTTGCTGTCGGGTCAGGGACATATCAGTCTGGATATGATTTTATGGGAACTCCTTCAAGCGGTCTAATTCCGGACGAAAGCTACATAAAGAGCGCGGACACAACGGAACTAGGCAATCCAGTTTTGCGTCTTAAGCCCTCGCACTCGCCGAAATTCTTTCTGGTTATTGGTTACCAAGGTTAATCCATCCGCCAGCGCGTGTGCGGCAATCCACAAATCGTTGTTGCCGATCAACTCGCCTCTCGTTTCCAATTCAGCGCGGATCGTCCCGTAACGATCGGCAGCGGCCTCAGGCAAGGGAAGAGGAGGAAGAACAGTCGTAAGTTCGCGCAAATGCTCAAGGGCGGCGATGGAATACTTGCTTTTTCTGGCCCCGTAAATCAGCTCGCCGTAGGTAATGATGGAGAGCCCAGCCTCTCCAGGGCGGAGCTTCTCAAGATGCTGGAGAACACTCTGCGGCTTCTTCTGGCGGATATAGATACAAATGTTCGTATCGAGCAGATACAAGACCTCCATCAAAGTCCCTTGCGCTTTTGTGGGTAGTCTTTGGTTCGATTTGGTATTTCGAGATCGTCTGGTAAGCCGGCAAGTAAGTGGAATGCTCTTGCTAAGGTTCCCGCCTTTTCACGAATGACGAGTTCATCGCCGCGACGAAAGATCTCGACTTCTTTGCTCTTGAACCGGAATTCCTTCGGTAGGCGTAAAGCCTGGCTATTTCCTGAACGGAACACCTTTGCGGTCGCCATGATTCAGCCTCTTTCGCATATGTATATACCTCAAGTATATACTAAGCTGGCGTTGAGCAAAAGTGGAAAATCAGCGAGCCTTGATCGCTTCTCTCTTTTTCGCAGCGTCGAGCGGGCGTTGCGGTTCCGTCATGTTCACCGGATCAAGGATTTCAGCGATTTCCTCTTCTTTTAGGAGTCCCTTGGAGCGCGCGATGTCGATGATCGACTTTCCCGTCTCAACCGATTCCTTCACGATTTCTGCCGCTTTTTGATATCCGATGTATGGATTCAGCGCCGTTGCAAGCGAGACCGTGCTCTCGGCGTAGAACTGGCACCGTTCTTTGTTCACTGTAAGGCCGCTGATGCAGAACTTGTCGAACTGACGCAGCATGTTGGTCATGATCGTGATCGACTGCAGCACGCTGTAGGTCATCGTCGGCATCATGACGTTTAGTTCGAGTTGTCCGCCCTGAACGGCCATAGCAACTGCGGTGTCGTTGCCGACAACCTGGAAAGAAACCATTGCTGCGAGTTCGGGCATTACAGGATTGATCTTGCCCGGCATGATTGACGATCCAGGCTGCAGTGCGGGCAAGTAAATTTCCGCGAATCCCGTATTGGGACCTGATGATAGTAAGCGTACGTCGTTCGAGATGCGTATTACCTCAAGCGCGAGATTTCGCAAGCCGCCTGAGATCTCCGCCATAGGCGCATTCGATTGCATGGCCCAGCGCATATCCACGGCCGGCATGAGCTTCTGGCCGGAGATGCGCATGAGCTTGACAATCGCCAGCCCACGATAGTCAGGGTGTGTATTGATGCCGGTGCCCACGGCCGATCCCCCGAGCCCCAGCTCGTGCAAGTCCTCAGAGTTGCTGCGAATATTCTGCGCAGCTTTTCGGATCGTCAGTCCATACGCGGCAAACTCCTGGCCGAGGCGAATCGGCACCGCGTCCTGCATGTGCGTGCGCCCTGACTTCATTACTTCCCAAAACTCCTTGCCCTTCTTCTCAAAGCTGGCCGCGATCGCGTCGAGCACCGGATAAAGTTTCTCCAGCTCAATCAGCGTGGCCAGGCGCATTGCGGTAGGGAAGACATCGTTGGTGGACTGTCCGTAGTTGACGTGATCGTTGGGGTGAACTCGTTTGTATTCGCCGAGCTTGCCGCCGAGAATCTCCTCCGCCCGATTGGCGATCACTTCGTTCGAATTCATGTGGAAGCTGACACCTGCGCCAGCCTGGAAGACATCGACAACGAACTCACGGTCCCACTTGCCGTCAATAACTTCCTGGGCAGCGGTAATGATGGCGTCGGCAACTCTCACATCGATTAATCCGAGCTCCTTATTGGCTTCGGCTGCGGCCCGCTTAATCATGCCAATAGCACGAATCAGCGTCGGGTGAGCTCGCATTCCCGAAATCGGATAGTTCTCCACCGCGCGGGCGGTTTGTACGCCGTAATAGACATGTGCTGGAATCTCTTTTGGACCGATGGAGTCTTTCTCTAAGCGGGTGCCAACAGAAGGGGCCGTGGACATGATTGCTCCTGAACCAGGGATGTACAGAGTCGTACTGGAAGCACAGCCGAACCTTCGATTATAAGCGATGCTTCGATGGCTACTGTATGCTATGGCCGCGACGAAATGGCGGCTCGCCTGATCAGGCTTTTCAATGAGTAAGCGGGGAAGTTGCAGAACACGCAAGCGTCGCACTAAGGAGGACCTCATGAGAACACTTGTGTGCCTAGTGCTTCTTGGTACCGCATTCGCCGTTTCCGGTCCCAACGACCGGCAAATCACCGATCCGAAATCCGTAACCTCACAGCAGAATGCTGATGCCAAGGCCGTTCCCGTCGAAGATCTGTTCTTCACGCGACTCATCTCTGACGCGGCCTGGTCGCCGGATGGCAAGCAGATCGAGCTGAGCACTACGCTTACCGGGCGCGCGAACTTGTGGCGAGTGGCAGCTAACGGAAGTTGGCCAACACAGATTGTGCAGTCCGACGAGCGTCAACACGAAGGCCAGTGGTCACCGGATAGCAAGTGGATTGCCTTCACGCAGGACAAGGGCGGTAACGAGCTTTGGGATATCTATGTAGTTTCGAGCAACGGATCGCAGCTCACCAACCTGAGCAACACGCCTGACGTTCGAGAGCAGTCGCCACGCTGGTCGCGCGACGGCCAGTGGCTCGCGTGCATCGTCAAGCCCAAGGATGCGTCTTCCTACAACGTCGCCGTTCTCGAAGTGGCGACTCACCAACTGCGCCAGCTCACGCACGAAAGCGATCCACAATACACATGGTCGCTTGTGGACTGGAGTCCGGATGGCAAGACTCTGTACGCAAATCGCGGCGACCTCCTAGGGGCCAACACAGATGTCTATGGGATCGATGCCGTTTCGGGAAGTGCAACAAACCTCACGCCACACTCCGGCAAGTCTTCGCACACGGGCACTTCGCTCTCTCGCGATGGCCGCCAAATTCTGCTTGCCTCGAACGAAAAAGGCGGATTCGAGAACATCGCCCTGCTCGATGTTGCCAGTCGAAAGATGACTTGGGTCACCGACACCCAGTGGGAGGCGAGCCCCGGCGAATTTTCCCCCGATGGCGTGCATTTCAGCTACGAGCTCAATCAGGACGGACGTAGAGACGTATATCTCGGCGATCGCAATGGGCAATCGCGCCAGCTCAAAATGCCCGAGGGGATCACTGGTCTTTTGGGAACGCAACACTTCTCCCCCGATGGCAAGAGCTTGATGCTTGCTCATGCGGGCTCGAATACTCCAAACGATCTCTGGATTTACGATACAAGTGCCAACCAGGCGCGGCAGCTCACGCATTCCGCGTTAGCAAGCTTGACTCCGCAAAACTTTCCGCAATCTCAGATCGTGCATTACAAGAGCTTCGACGGGAAGACTATCAGCGCCTTTCTCTACACGCCGTTTAATTTGAAACGCGATGGATCGAATCCCGTCGTTCTCTATCCGCACGGTGGTCCTACCGGTCAATCGGAGGACACGTTCAATCGAACGATTAACGCGCTAGTCTCGCGCGGGTACATCGTGATCGCGCCGAATCCGCGAGGCTCGAGTGGATATGGAATCGATTTCCAGAACGCCAATTATCAAGACCTGGGGAATGGCGATCTGAAAGACGATATGGCCGCCGTCCAATTTGTTCTCGACACAGGCTACGCCGATCCTAAGAAGGTCGGAGTTACCGGCGGCTCCTACGGCGGATACACCACGTTAATGGCTGTCGGCAAGTATCCTCAGACGTTTGCCGTGGCCGTGGACCTTTTTGGTCCACTCGATTGGTTCAGCATGATGAAGAACTCCGATCCACTTTTGCAGCAGTACATCGTGAGTCTGCTCGGAGATCCGCAGAAGAATCGGGCCGTCTATGAAAACACATCCCCAAGCAAGTATGTGGCGAACATCAAGGCTCCGCTGCTGGTTCTGCAGGGGGAAAACGATCCTCGAGTCCCAAAAGAGGAAACAGATCAAGTGGTCGATATGCTGAAGAAGCGCGGTAATGTGGTCGATGTCCACTACTACCCGGCCGAAGGCCACGGTTTCGCCAAGCGCGAAAACCAGATCGATGCCATCAAGCGGACGCTGGACTGGTTTGAGAAGTATCTGCCTACAGGAGCCGCTGCGCATCCTGCCTCGGGTGGACGGTGACGTGAGGCGTTCGGGTCTCCTCCAGCGCACCATCCTCCCGAGTTCAAAGCGTAAATCTGGAACGAAAAAACCGACCAGAACCTGCCCTACGTCGCAGCCGTCGCTTGCCACTTGCGACTGGACGGACGCGTTGCATAAGAAACGGCCAGGAATACCAGCAACACGACCGGAATAAACGCTGTCGGGCCATCTTTGGCCAAATAGTGCGCAACGAATGCTGCGATCCAGGCGAAGGTGAATCCAGCGTAAGCCCACTCTTTGAGCTTGGGAAGTCCAGGAGCTACAAGGACGATCGCTCCCAGGAGTTTGGCAATCCCAAGCAGAATGCGCAACTGCTGTGGATATCCCACGTGAGCGAACCCTTGAACTGCCTGAGAATTGCCCGTCAGATAGCTGACGGCGGCAAAGGCCGACATCGCGGCCAATAGACCTGTGATTATCCAGTAGATCACTTTCTGTGCCATGCAGTGGTTTCCCCTTTGATTGGTGGAAGAACAGCAACAGATGATAAACGCGCCAGGCAAGCCACAAAACAAATAAGCGGGCCGCTCATGTTTCTTTCATCCAGCATCCAGGTTCGTCCGATTTTGAACACACGCCTGCATCCCTGAACAATTGAAGAGTTCTATTGCGTCGCAAACCATTGAATCTGCAACTTACCTTCGAGGCAGGGAACTTGCACTGAATGCCAGACGTATCCCCAGCAACTTAAGGAGTCGTCGATGGCATTTTTTCACGCGATCTTGGGAGAAGTTCGCTACGCGTTGCGGCTGCTTGTGCGTAATCCTGGGTTCACCCTGGTTGCGACGCTATCGCTCGCGCTGGGTATTGGCGCAAACAGCGCGATTTTCAGTCTCGCCGACGCTCTGCTGCTGCGTCCCCTTGCGATCTACCACCCGAGTTCAGTCGTCGCGGTCAGCACCGATCCGGCGACCGATTCGGGAGCGATGGGCGGCGTCTCGTATCCGGACTATCGCGACTTCCGCGACAAGGCGCACTCCTTCGACGGTCTAGCCGCTATGGAGCTCTCAAGGGTGAGCGTGGTGAGGTCGACCAATGACAGTGCTCATCTTCGTGCCGCGCTGATGGTTAGCGGCAACTTCTTCCAGGTGCTCGGAGTTGAGCCGGCTCTCGGACGCGGCTTTCTTGCGGAAGAAGATTCTGTCTCCGGAGGGAATCCTGTCGCGGTACTTGCCTATGATTTCTGGCGCACCGACTTCTCCTCCGATCCCTCGATTCTCGGCCGGACGATGCGAATCAACGGAATTGATTTCACCATCGTTGGGGTTGCTCCCAAGGGCTTTACCGGAGTCGATCAGTACGTACGTCCTCATCTCTACGTGCCTGCCGCGATGACGCAGCGTCTAAGCGCAAGCACCGAGAATCAATTTGAAGACCGCAACAGTCACGACTTTGACGTCAAAGGCCGGCTAAAGTCTGGCGTCACCCGCGAACAGGCTCAAGCCGAGCTGGCTACGATATGGAAGGGACTAGAACCGCTCCATTCGGTAACGGATCGGCAGCGCATGATTCGAGTTCGCACTGAACTCCAGGCTCGTGTGGTTCAAGATCCTCCAGACGCTTACCTCATCACTCTTCTGATGGTCTTGGTCGGAGTGGTGCTCATCATCGCCTGTGCAAATGTCGCCAATCTGCTGCTGGGACGGGCCCGCGGACGCAGTCGCGAAATCGCAATTCGCCTGGCACTCGGGGTGACACGCGGAAGACTCGTGCGCCAGCTGCTCACGGAAAGCGTGTTGCTGGCGATGTTGGGAGCGATTGTTGGACTGGGCTTCGCTTATGGTGGCATACGTTTTCTCCAGACAATCCGCATACCGACGGACCTTCCGATCGTGATCTCTCCGCAGCTTGACGGACGTGTACTTGTCTTTAGTCTCGCGTGCGCCATTGCCAGCGCGATCGTTTTCGGTCTTGCACCGGCGCTGCAAAGCTCGAGAGTGGACTTAGTGCCAGCCCTGAAGAGTGCCGAATCGGGACAGCCCGGGCAGCGTCGTCTCACTGGACGCAATGTTCTAGTGATTGCTCAGGTTGCAATGTCGATGATTCTGCTGATCGCGACCGGCATGCTCATGGATGGCTTTCGCAACGCTCTTGTACTCAACCCAGGCTTTCGCATCGACCATATGTTGACGATGCAGTTCGACACTTCGCTCGTGCGCTACACGCAAGCGCAGAGCCACGATTTCTACCGGGATCTTGTGGAGAAGGCGCGCGCACTGCCCGCAGTTCGCGCGCTCACGCTCGCGAGCACGGTTCCCCTCTCCCCGGCGCAGAACGGTGAGAACGTAGCTCCCGAAGGCTATCAATTCCCGAAAGGACAATTCACAGTGGGCGTCCTCTCCAGCGTGGTGGACGAGAACTACTTTGAAGTCATGCAAACGCCGGTAGTTCGGGGGCGGGCATTCACGGCCACGGACAAAGAAGGTGCTCCAGCCGTCGCCATCGTCAACGAACAATTTGCCAAAACCTACTGGCCTGGACAGGATGCCATCGGCAAACGTCTGCGCATCGACAGCAAGAAGAACGAATGGCTTCAAGTTGTGGGCGTCGCGAAGACGGGCAAGTACACGTACACAGGCGAGCCGCCAACGACATTTCTCTATTTGCCGTTTGCGCAGAACCCGCGTAAGAGCATGTATCTCCTCACGAACAGCTATGGCGATTCGGCGGCTTTGGCCGCACCTCTGCGCGAACTTGCGCATGTGCTTGATCCCGATCAGCCAGTCTTCAACGTGAGGACCATGGAGGACTTTTATCAGATCCGCGCAATTTCTGTGATGCGCATCATCGTGGAAGTTGTCGGAACGATGGGCGCGGTCGGCTTGGCCCTGGCGCTTATCGGCCTGTACGGTCTCATCGCATACTCGGTCGCGCGCCGTACGCGCGAAATCGGCGTGCGCATGGCGATCGGGGCACGGCGATCCGATGTACTGAACATGGTGCTGCAGCAGGGACTCAAGTTATCCGTTGCGGGAATCCTGATCGGAGGAGCGATCAGCGTGGGCGTGTCACGGGCACTGACGGCGGGCTTTGTTGGCCTGGGTCACCCAAATTCCGCGACCTACGTGATTGTGCCGCTCGTGCTGCTACTCGTCACCATGGCTTCCTGTTATCTGCCGGCTCTGCGCGCATCGCGCACAGATCCGATGGTAGCGTTGAGGTATGAGTAGCGGAACGACTTTCCACGACTTCATTGGCCGGTGTAGATATTCTTGATTCTTGTGGGGCTGTAGTGAATCTCTGAAAACGTGGCGTCCGCTCCTGAGCCGGCGGGAGATTGGGCTTCGAATCCCACCATCTGTTTCAAATTGGTATCGAGGTTGAAGGTGCGCAGAATATTCCAGTCGTGGCCGTCCAGGGAAGAATAGAAGACGTAAGTGTTTCGGCTCTTGGCTACTTGCAGGAAGACTTCGTTGCCGCTGATCGGATTCGAGTTGCAATCGTCGGATAAGCCGCGCGTCACCACGGTAACCATGGTGGGCTGATTCTCGGGCGACAGCTCGAAAGATAGCTTTGCCCAATGAAGGTCGTCGGCCCAAATCATGAAAGCTCCGGCATCCCACTTGGAACGGAAGCCTACACTGACTTTGGCATTGAGGACATAGTCCGGGCCTGGAGCGAAGAAAAGAATGGGCGCTGAGTTCTCCACCCTTCCGTCGAAGGGATCGACGAACCAATCGGTCTTTTTGCCCGCAGAAATCTTTAACTGATCGCCGGCATCGACGTGCCATGCTAACGGCGAATTCTTCCACGCCAGTCTGCCAGGGAGACCTGCAATGGACGGTTCTTGGCCTTGCGCTCCAGCAGGCAGAGATAGAGATATGGTAATGCTGACAAGTAAGAGGATCGCGAAATCAATATTTCGGAATAGGGATAGACGGTTCATCGAGCGCGATTCGTAATGTTACAGCTTCAGCAACGGGAGAGAACTGAGGACAGAAGATTTTCCTCCTCACGTGCGTACTCTCCGTTTGTTTCCAGTCCCCGGATGCTCAGTTAATCTCTTGGCATGAAGATTTTCGGCAAGCCAGCTAATCCGACGCTGGTCACAAGTGGCCGCTTCGAAATCGAACAAGATGGCACTGTGGCCTATCTGGAGTATGCGTTGGCCGGCAAGGTTCTGGAGCTTATTCACACTGAAGTGCCGGAAAAAATGAAGGGCACCGGCGCAGCATCATCTCTTGTTCAGTCCGCATTGCAATGGGCCCGGGAGCACCACGTGAAGGTCGACGTAATCTGTCCCTTCGCAACGGAGTACATCAAGAAGCATCCGGAATATTCTGATCTTCTGCTGCGCTAGCGGCGCCCCGGCTCACGGCATGTTGGTCGCAGTCCGGTAATCCAAAGCCGATAAGAAACTAGCGAGGAGCAGCTGGAGATGCACTTTGTCCCGCCGGCGAAAAGTGGAGCCGCGTGAGGATTTCCTCCATGTAGAGCGTGACCGAGTGACGTTCTTGCGGATTCTTCAGCCGCGTTCGCAGCCGCGCTTCGGGATCTTTGCTTTTCGCCAACCGCTGCAGGAGTGTTGTGCCGTCGGGAAGCTTCTTACTGCCATCGTCATCGTGGCACTGCGCACATCGGCCAACGAAAATCTTCTTGCCTTGTACGCGAAGAGCAGCGTCGGTCGAGCCCGACTGCAGAGCGTCTTTGTCGGAAGCGATCGCACAGTTTGAAGTCAGTGCAATCAACAAAAGAAGCGCCGATCCCTTCATGATCGACCTCCGGCTCCACGAGCAGACTGAATCTTACAACTTAATACCCTTGGGTGGGCAAAGACCTTTCGAAGAACACAGGACCGCGGCGCCGCGATTTCGTTTTCGTGTTCACAAACAGAAGGCGATTTCATTGTCCGGAAGGAGTCCCGGCTCTGGCCTCGTGATGAGGTGATGATTTTGCAGCTGTGACGGGAATTCGCATGCCGTCATGAGCAAACTCGATGCTTTGTTTATAGGAGTTTGCTATCGACCGCAAGACTTGGCGGCGATTCTCTTCGATTACTGGAGCGATGTGGCTAAGCAGCAGATGCTTCACACGCGCGTCGCGAGCTGCCTGTCCAATTTGTTTCGGCGGAGTGTGCAGAGTGTAGAGGATCTCCGGCGAGCCAGGTGGATCGAGCACTGCCGCGTGAGCGACCAGCAGATCCGAATCGAGCGCCAAGTGCTGCAGGTTGGAAATGGCTGAGGCGTCCATGTCGCCCGAAAAAGTGATGCTGTTGTGCTTGTAATCGATACGGTAGGCCACTGCTGGACAATCACCGTGGTGGGTTGCGATCTCTCTCACACGGAGATCGCCTTCCGAGACGATGTTGCGTTCGGGCGAATCCAAAGCAATCGGCAAATCCACGGCCTCGATCGTCTCTTCGGCTCCAAACGTTTTCTCGTACTCATAAGCCCCTCCCGGCCCAAACAGTAACTGCAGGAACTGCTTGGTACTAGGAAAGAGTCCCTCGCCTTGAGGACCAAACACCTTGAAGCGAATTGGCTGATCAGCCGTGAGCGCGCGATCGAGGAAGATCGCAGGGATATCCGCACTGTGATCGATATGGAGGTGAGTGAGTAACACAATGTCCACGTGTGCCAGATCGAGGCCGAGCTTTCCCAATTCGAGAAACGCACCGGGACCGGCATCGACGAGGATTCGCGGCCTATTTTCAATGAGGATTAGATAACTTGTAGAGGCCCGTCCGAACGATCGCGGGCCGCCGGAGCCAAGCACGACCAACTCAAGCTGCGTCTGTGGCGGCTTCGTAGGTTTCTGCGCCAATAGCCCGAGTGGGATCGCCAAGGTCACTAGGAGCGGAATGGCAGCCGTGTACTTCAGTCTTCCCGGCTGCCAACGTATTCGTGCGGACATTCCCGGCGAGTCTAACTCAATGTCCTCGCGCGAGTCAGCATACTCTCCAGTCGGACGGGGTCGCAGAGACGCCCCAAATGTTGCCTGGACGATCGAGCTCAATCCCATAGCGGGAACCGGTGTCGTGGACGACAGACACGATGTGTGCCGGTGCAGACTTGCCGGTCCGGTGCACGTATACCGTCACAGGAGTGCCCACCTCCAAAGGTGCGGACGTTCTTATCAAGGCTCCGTGGAGGCTAACTCTGACAGTTTCGCCCGCATATGCGAAGCCTTCTCCCTGCACCTCGATGAGAACATCGGTTTCTATGCGTGTGCTGCGGCGAGCTATGGAGCCATCGATCCATTGAGCAGTTTCAGGCAGTTGCATGAGCGGACCTCGCGGAAGTATTGACCGGCATTCCCGGATGCAGCCTGCGCAGAAATTGGCTTTCGATCCACTCATTGAGCCGCTCTCTGTCGGCATTGCTCATATCTGTGAACGTTAATCCCGTTTTGCCGTTGTCGGCCAGCCAGATGACTTGAGCTTTGCAACTCAATTTTTGTTGATCGCCTGGAAGGGCAAATTCGAGTTGAACCACCTGGCGAGCAATCAGCGGAGCAACGCATTCCAGGCCAATACCTGTTTGGCTGATGTTGCTGGTTTGAGCGATGAACCTGCGGTAGCTCAAGTCGATCAGAGTCGCTTCCGTGCTCAGGGAATGCCGGAAGTACCGCATGCGTTCCTTCAACATGATTCCGTACGCTGCCTTCATGGTTCGTTTCACACGATGGGAAGCGAGCGGTTTGTCGATAACAAAATCGGCGACGCGGAAGGCTCCTCTGGCTGAGGACTCCTTGGAGCAAATCGCAAATCCAACGGCATAGCGGCTCGAACTTGAATGCCGCATCGCTTTAAGCACAGACAATTCAGGATCAACCTCGCGATCCACCAGAAACGCATCTGTCTTCTGGCTGCTCAACGTCCGCATCGCGGCCGAGCTCTCCCGATAGACGGCAGGAGTGATCCCGAGTTTTTCGAGAGACTCCGATACTGAATTAACGACCACCGGGTCAGAAGACACCAGGACAGCCTGCAAGTCACAGCTATTCATATTTCCTCCACGAAGGTTCTTGGGGGAGTGCGGGGGAGTCCTATTCTGGAACGATTACGAAAGTCTTCAAAATCGCCGGAGCCTCTTTATCAAGGTGCGGCGTTGTTTCTGTGGGGAGAGTGCGCACTTCATATCTTGTTTCGCGTGGAGTCGTGTCCAGGTTGAATGTAACTGGACCGTCATGGCGCGGCGCCGGACTCATGTTGAGCGCCTGAACGACCGGCATCACAACTACGCTAATGTGCAAAACCGCCTGCCGGGATCCTACCTGGTTCGACTCGGCTTGCAGAGCAGGGGTCACTCCGAACAGGATGAACACGAGCACACATATTGCGAGTGCTATCACGTTCATTACCCGTACCGGATTCCCGTTTCTGTACTGCATGGGATGCAATCTTTCCGCCAACCGTGGCTTGCAGACGTAAGTCACTGGTTTTGGGGCATTTATTGTAGATCAGGCGGATGGCCAGTCAACTAGTATTCTGTCCGAATTTTGGAAAGTGTCCGGGATTTGGACACCTCGAAAACAAGTCCCCTAAGGGTCCTAGCGACGGATATTAAGGGCAGTAAAAGGGGCGACGGCCCCATTCTTTGGTCGTAACTCACCCGGCTCGGCAATCTGCAAAGGTGCGAAGCGTAAGGCCGAATGCGCACGCCAGGGAACGCAAAAAAAACCGAAACACTCCGCGGAATCTACACAGACAACAAACGACTTAGCGAAAGGGCCGATACTACCGATACCTTAGGTATTTTCCGGGCGAGATTTATCTATCTAGGAGGTGTTTGCTGCCGGAGGGCCCTGCATGAAGCGTAGCCTGCTATTAGTTTTGTTGATCACTCTAGGAACGTCGTCAGGTCAAGTTTCGAGCAATCGATCAGTTGGTGTCGGCAGCGATTTGCGGTCGGAGTCCGATGCCGCGCGGCGGTTGCTTACCTGGAGCGAAGGAGTGCAGGTAATAAAGATCGCGTGGAAGAACCTTAGCAAATTCGACTCGGCCATCGATTGCTCGCACTTGGTAAACCAAATTTACGAGCAAGCCGGCCTACACTATCAGTATGCCACGTCAAATGAACTGTACCAGGGAGTCGACGGGTTCGAACGGGTTCGGACGCCACAGCCGGCAGACCTAATCGTGTGGCCTGGACATGTCGGCGTCATTGTCAATCCTCAGGAGCATTCGTTCTATAGCTCGTTGAACAGCGGCCTGAAAATCGATTCGTACGACTCTGCCACTTGGCGCGCTCGAGGTCCAGCTCGCTTTTTCCGCCTTATAGTGCTGAATGGAGACCGTATACGCAACACTACGAACGAAAATGTAGTTGCCCGTTCAGACGAGGACGGATTCGATACTAGTCCCACAGACCATCCCGCATCGGCAAACCTGGGTTCAGCGCTCAAGACGAAATCCCTCCCGGCCCCATCCTCCGACGAGGTATTCCTAAACTGGGAACGGCCCAAGAAAAGTGCTGTCCAAAGTGCGCTTTTGCGGGCATGGGGCCTCCCCTCAGACGATCGGCAGGACAGGTGGCAAGGAGCATCGGAAACGGTGATCGTAGAAACACTCAAGGTCGAGCGCATTTTACTGAGAGGAGCTACTGGGAAATTGGAAGTGAAAATCAGATCCGTCGCCCGTATCACGCCTGAAGAAATGCAGACCCATCCTTCGAACGACGCTGTGACTTTCCGCCTGATTCGCACCCAGAATGGGTGGAAAATCGACGACCGAGCCGGCCCCATGTACTTGGCCGGAGACGCCGCGGTGGTTGCCATCTCGGAGCATCTGGCCAGCATCGCGCGAGCAAACGCCTCCCGCGCAGAACAGGCCGAAGCCGCTGCGCTCTTGCATTCGCTGCTGCAGTAGCAACCTGCCCTTACTCGATCAGTCTTGCGGTCGCCCTACCGTGGCTGGTTGTCGTTGTCAGGCGTTGTTGTTGCGGGGCGACGAGTGCCTCGCCCAACTAATGCCGGAGTCTTTCCTGAGCGGCGGTTCAGCTCCTGTTGAGCCTGAATGCTGGCTTCGGTCTTGCTGTCGTTCTTGTCGGCAACTTCGACCAACTTCTTGCCTTCATCCTCGGCTCGGCTGGCCAGAGTTACGTGGCGCTCGTGATTGTCCGCTTCTTTGGCTTTGCTGTAGTAGAAATTTGCGGATTCGCGGTCCCCGTTCAGCTCGGCGACATATCCCATGTTGTTCAGAGCGAACGCATCCTCCGGATTGAGCTTGTAGGCCTGTGTGAAGTACTTCAGGGCCTCGGCGCGATTGTTACGATTGAGCGCAGAAACACCTCGTTGATTCAAGCGCGCGACTCTGGCATCCGTACTGTCTTCCTTGGCCAAAGCTGACTGCACTTTTTTCGCATTGCTGGCAGCGACCTTGCTGATTGGGCGTCCTCGCCATGATTTGTTCACGGTAACGATCACGGGCTCGTCCGAATTGGCGTCGGCCGCTGCGCGATAGTAGTTAATCGCAGCTTCGAGCTCGCCCTCTTTCTCCTTCGTGTAGCCCATATTGTTCAACGTGAATGGATTTCGCGGATCAATGCGCAATGCCTTCTGCAGAATGGCGTCTGCTTCCGCCACGCGATCTTTGTTTAGCAGACTGATTGCTTCTACGTTCAGGACATTCGACTGAACGTTGCCCGTCTGTGCATGGCCTGCGACCTCGGCTACCGTCTTACCCTTGATGTTGTCGTTGCTAGCGCGATCGATCGTAGCCTGTGACTTCTGATCCTGTGAAAGTTGATAAAAGCGCTGGGCGCGATCGACATCGCCTTCCAATTCGGCGATGTAGCCAAGGTTGTTCAGCGTGAACGGATCATCCGGATCGAGCAGGTAGGCCTTGTAGAAAAGCTTCTTGGCTTTGGCGTAGTCGTGCTTTTCCACGGCCTTTACACCATCGCGGTTGAGTGCCTGCACGGGAGTCGGTTTACTGCGTTTTGGAATACTGATTCGCAGTGTTTTTTCCTCGGCATGGAGGAACGAGGCAAGGAGCACCGTCGAGAAGAGAACAAGCGAAATTCGAGACCAGGGACTTTTCACCAGGATCATGGGCCTCCGCATCCGGCATTGATGCAGAGGCGCAGGGCCGCCTCGCTGCCGGAGCAGTCGATGGTTATGGGAGTAGCTGCACTGGATTTTTGGTTGCATCAGGAGGAATCGGGTGATCGGGTGATCGGGTTAGCGGGTCAAGTAACAGCCGAAAGAACGGCATCCTGAAGTCAGTTGTCATCCTGAGCCTCGTTTGGGCGAAGGATCTCTGGGGATACGGCGGACTTACTTGCGTCTTTCGCGGCACTCTTACCTTACTTCAACCGATGACCCGATGGCCCGATCACCCGATTCTTAGATTCTGCATCCAACTTCTATTGACGCAGAGCTGCTGCTCGTGCGTCATCAGCTGATCTCAGTTGCATTGAGGAGACCGATGTTTCGTTCCACTTCTTGTGCTTTTATTACGGTATTGATCTGCGGAGTTGCGGCCGCACAACAGCCTTCCGGCACCTCGGCTGCGCCTGCTCCCGGAACGCATATGGATCAATCGACCGTGCAGACGGTCGGAACGACGCAGAATGGAGCTGGCGCCACTACGACAAGACCGCAACCGTCGGCGAATACGCCGCCCGCGGTTTCCTCGTCGGACGTCAGTGCAGGAAACTCTCTCGTTGCCAATCCGCCGCAGCCGGTGACTAAAACTCTTGGCGGCGGAGGTCTCGTCGATCCTAACGATGTTGCTGACCTGCTTGCCCCTAAACCGCTAGAGTCAAGCAAGCTCTCTCTGATCGGCGGAACGGTGAAAAGTATCGATCAGATTCGCGACAACATGACCGTGCACGTCTATGACGCCGGGACCATGCGCGTGAAGTTCGATCAGCGAACGCACTTTTACCGCGACGGAAAAGAGACTACGCAGTTAACCGTGAAAAAAGGTGACCGCGTCTATCTCGATACCCAGCTCTTTGAAGGCAAAGTATTCGCCAAGAACGTGCAGGTTGAATCTGGGAGCCGCTCTGCGGATGCCAGCGGTCAGATAGTGAGCTTCAATCGCAAGACCGGGGACATGGTTGTGCAGGATCAACTCGCAGGCAGCACTGTGAAATTCCGAGTCGATCCGCAGACGACGATCAAGCAAGGCGACGCGAAGACAACCGCAAGCGCTCTACGTCCAGGATCGCTGATCGCGGTGAAATTCTCACCACGCTCCCGCAGCATCGGTGCGGCCGAGGAAGTGTCGATCCTCGCGTCGCCCGGCACGTCGTTCACATACTTTGGTCGCGTGACGCACCTCGACCTGCACGCAGGGCTTCTCGCTATCGAGAACCAGGCGGACGGCAAGGTCTATGACATTCACTTCGATTCCGCCACGCGGATACCTGACAATTTGACGATCGGAAGCCAGGTAACAGCCGTCGCAATGTTCCGCGGAAACGACTATGTCGCGCAGAGTATCGAAGTAAATTCTGGCCCGGACAGGGCGGCCATGACTGAAGCCCAACAAAATGCCGCCGCTGCTGCTGATAGTGAAAAGCACGGCAAGAAGGATCGATTCAAAGATGATCGATCTAAGCGGAACGACAAAGATCGAGACAAATCTTATTCCGACGACGATCAGTTGTAGAACGAAGCATGCTGCTTTTCTAACACGCAAAAAAGCCCGCCACCGGCGGGCTCTTGGTTTAAGGGAGAATCTTTAGAGTTGGGTGGTCTTGCGGCTGTTCAGGAGAATCCCGCAGATGAATGCGACGCCGGCAGCAATTAGCCATTCGCCCCGCCAAATCTGAATCGCCTGCCAATCGACCAACGTGGAGGCTGTGTAGATGAACCCGGTCGTTACCCCTGCGCCGATGCAGATCAGGCCGACAATGAAACAGATCATGGCACCAACGCTCAACCCTAAGCGAGAACGAAGCTGGTAGAAATCCAAAGCGTCCCAGCGGCTCTTCTTTCGCCTGGCGACGCCATCACGGGCACGACCACACATACGGCAGAACGGGGAATTGACCACAAATTCTGCGCCGCAATGTTGGCAGAGGTCGTGGCGTGTCTGCGGCTCTGCCACCGGGGCAGGCTCGCTAGCTACTGCTGTTGTCTTGCTCGCGGCTTCGGGTGCTTCTTCTTCCCAATGCTCGTAATCGAGTACGGGCTTCCAGTAACCACCTTCGCGCCTTAGAGGATTGGTGCTCATGGGAGATTCCTACACTGACTTTCGCACGTAGAGAGCCAAAGGTCTTCTATGCGTAAGTCTTTAATTCTTAGTAGGTTAGATTTCCCGTTTTGGCTGTTGGACCCAGCGAGGCGTGAAAGTTTTACCGCTCCCGATCAAAATCGTCGGTGCCGGTACCACGGAAGTTACGGGTAGGCATCTGGATCAGCTTAGGCTGGTCCTGCTCCAGCCAGAACCGCAGCAAAATGAGGTCGGTGCTCTGAAAACTGACGGATGCCGGACGGATGGAGCCATCGTTGAATAGCTTTCGATCCAGAAGGTGATGGAGCCTGTCGACAGAGATCTTCAGCTCTGCTGCCGCTTCTTGTTCGGTGTAGAACTCTTTCGTCGTCTTGGCAGGCCTATGCATAGTAGTGATGGTTTCTCGATCTTTCCGGGGGCAGCATCTTTGTACCTGTTTCAGAGTACCTGGAATATCAGGTAAACTTCGCAGGTACCCTGCCATGAAGCCTTACCCGGTTCTTAGCTCCCCGGACCGACCTCCAGTGGTGCTTCTACTGTGTTTACTCGGTGCCTTGCTAGTAACGGGCCTCTCGAACTGTCCGTCGGCATGGGGATCGTCCCCGGCCTCTATCCCAGCTGTCACATATCACGCGGATCAGGATCCTCAGGTAAAGCTTGCGCTCGACGATTTCTACAACCTGGAGTACGACAAGGCTGTTTCCGAGTTTGAGCGTATCGAGAAGGCCCATCCCGAGGATCCTTTCGCGGTAGTTCATGTCCTACAGGCGACCGTGTTCCGCGAGCTATATCGCCTGAATCTGCTTGATACGACGCTCTACGCACACGATGGATTTCTTTCCGGGAAGGCAGTAAACGGCGATCCGGCGGTGCGCACCCAGGTCGACCAGCTCACAGCGCGCACAGTCAAGCTTTGCGACGCGCGGCTGGCGAAGGACTCTAACGACGTGGAGGCGCTCTACGTGCGTGGTGTTGCACGGGGGTTGAAGTCCACCTACATCGCCCTGGTCGACAAAAGTTTCCTCGCTGCCTTGAGAAGCGCAGTTGCGGCGCGTCGCGATCATGAACGCGTTCTGCAGATCGATCCTAAGTACATTGACGCGAAGACTGTCGTAGGTGCGCACAACTACGTGGTCGGTAGCCTGCCGATGCCGGTGAAGGTGCTTGCCGGTATTGCCGGCCTCGGAGGAAATCGGAAACGAGGACTGGAATACCTGCAACAGGCTTCGAAGGAGGGTCGCGAGTCGAGTGCTGATGCCCGCGTTGCCCTCGCCCTTTTCCTGCGCCGGGAAGGCCGTTACGACGAGGCTAGCGGGGTAGTGGAGACCTTGACTAAGCAGTATCCCAGGAATTTTCTCTTCGCTCTCGAACACTGCAATCTGCTGAAGGATGGCGGCAAGGGTCCGCAGGCTGTGATCTGCTACGAGAAGCTGCTCGACGGAGCAAGATCCGCGGAGTTTGCGAACCCTCACGTCGAATTTGCGGCCTTTGGACTGGCAGAAAGTTTGCGTGGGCAGAAGGATTATGAGGGCGCGCTCAAGGAATACGAGTTCACTGCTAATGTGCCCAGCGGACAGCTCAGCTTAAAGCAACGTGCCGGATTGGCTGCGGGCGAGATGTACGATGTGCTGCGCAAGCGCGACCTGGCTGTGATTCAATACCAGGCGGTAATTGCTCAGGACAATTCATCCGCGCAGGCGGAAATAGCTCGCAAACTCCTGCGTGAGCCTTATCGTCCTGAATAGGACATTTGGCTTCGAACACTGCCGAGACAACTGGTTTAAGGAGGGCATCGGCTGCAGCCGTGCCGCTCGAAACAGAGGTAGAACTTCTGAGTGCTGGAGGCAGGCCACTTCACGATACGCGTAGTGGTGCCGCGCCCCCGGCGCTCGAAGGTGATATGAGGAGAGCTCGGAACGGCACGGCTAAAGCCGATGCCCCTCCCTAAACCCGCGTTCTTCCAGTGGGGGGTACAGTGGGAACTTTTCAGGGATTGCGTGCGTTTCTTCCCATAGGTGGTTCCGACGAGGGCCAGCATGAGTCACTGGAGGGTTTATGTACTGCAATTTTTGTGGACGAACCATGGCAGACGACTGTCTCTACTGTTCGGCCTGCGGCCGCCAGTTAGGGGCGAGAGTAGTTCGGCGACCGCTGGAGCGTGCGCGTGAAGGTCGAAAGATCGGTGGCGTGTGTATGGGTCTTGCTCGCCACCTCGATGTCGACGTAACTCTGATCCGCTTGCTCACGCTGGTAGTAGCGATATTCACTGGCATCGGATTTGTCGCATATGTGATCGCCTGGATCGTGATACCTGAAGAGCCGGTCATCGTGCCCCAGACGCAGGTAGTGCACAGCCAATCCGGCCCGCCCATGACCTAGATTCTGTCGGGATTGCAGGTTTGGAGGACCACATCATGTTCTTCGGCCGATCCTGGAACGAATGGATCGCGCAGTACGCAAGCAGCCATCAGAATGCCGTCAATCGTGTCTGCCACACGATCGGCATTCCGATGATCATCCTCTCTCTAGTTGTCACGCCGGTGATTCCATTTGTCTCTGGCTTCTGGCGATTGCCTCTCACGCTTTTCATAGTCGGCTGGATCTTTCAATTCGTTGGACACGCATTCGAAGGCAAGCCTCCGGAGTTCTTTCATGATTGGAGGTTCTTGCTCGTGGGAGCGAGGTGGTGGGTGGCAAAGATGAGAGGTAAGGCTTAACAGAGCAAACACGAAGGTCACGAAGGAAAAACCAAAGACACGAAGCGCCCTCCGTGACCTTGATGTTGCCTTCGTGACCTTCGTGTTCGCTCTTCGATCTTTCCTCGGCGTTCAAGAAGTCGCAGGCTGTTGCTGCGTGGCGCAATGAATTGCGCCTAGTCCCCAAATGAAATCGCCGCAATAAATGCCAACCACGTCTCGATCTGGAAACAGTTCACCAAGAATGCTTAACGCGGCTTTGTCGTAGAGATTGTTGAAGGTGGGGACCAAGACGACGGCGTTGGCGATGTAAAAGTTGGCATAGCTGGCCGGCAACCGTTGCCCACGAAACCAAACAGGGGAGGGAATCGGAAGCTCAATCACTTTGAAGCGTTTGCCATCCTGATCGGTGGCACTTCGCAGGCGTTGCAAATTGTCCTGCAAGGGCGCGTGGTTCGGATCGGAAGAATTTTTCTCGACGGCGGTGACAATGGTGTCGGGCGAAACGAACCTGGAAATGTCATCGACGTGGCCATGCGTATCGTCGCCAGCGATTCCGCTTCCTAACCAGATAGTCTTCGTGACTCCTAGATAATCGGCGAACATTTGTTCCAGCTGCTCACGAGTGGCGCCCGGATTTCTCTCCTGAACGTCACTTAACAGGCATTCTTCTGTCGTGAGCATTGTGCCGCGCCCGTTCACATCGATGCTGCCGCCTTCGAGCACGGCGCGCCGGGGCTTTCCGTTGACTTTCAACTCGGGTGGCCAGCTCTCGAGTCCAAGCTTGCGGCCAATTAGTGCGGGAAGCTTTTCGTCCTTCTTGTAGTTCGGATATTTGGCCCATCCGTTGAATTGCCAATGCGTGATTGCCAACTTGGGATTCTTGTCTCGCGTAACAAAGATCGGGCCCGAGTCGCGAGTCCAAACGCGATCTGTCTTCCAGCGAAAGAATTCCACGCGATCTAACTGCACATGCGCGTGCTTCAGAGTGCGTTCGGCCGAACGCTGATGTGAGGCATCGTTAACGATGATCCTCACCTGCTCGCCGCGCGCGAGATGGCGAACGATGTCGGCATAAATAAACGGAATAGGTTGGAACTTGCCCGGCCAGTCATCGCGGTTGTGCGGCCACGCGATCCACGTGGCTTCATGACGCTCCCATTCCGCCGGCATGCGATAGCCAAGCAACGCTGGCGTGGCTGACTGCGGTCTCTTCAATTCTCGCCTTTCAAACAACACAACCACAGAGGACATAGAGGACACGGAGGAAAATTGGAGCCATGTTTTCCCGGTTTCCTCAGTGTTCTCTGTGTCCTCTGTGGTTAGCTCCTACTTTCAATCTAGGAATCGATGCGTAATGCCGGAATAGCTCTCGATGCGGCGGTCGCGCAAGAACGGCCAGTTACGGCGAGTTTCGTCAATCTCGCTTAGGTTCACCTCAGCACAAAGGATCTCTTCGCGGTCGTGTGAGGCCTCTGCGAGGACGCGTCCGAAAGGATCGGCGAGGAATGAGCCTCCCCAGAACTCCAGGCCGGCGCCTTTGGCTTCGTTTCCGCGGATGTTGCCGGTTTCGTGGCCAACTCGATTCACCACAGCAACGAATACTCCGTTGGCGATGGCATGTGCGCGCTGAATCGTGCGCCAGGCATCGTGTTGCGCGACCCCATGTTGCTCCTTCTCCGCCGGATGCCAGCCGATCGCTGTCGGATAGAAGAGCACCTGTGCTCCTTGCAGCGCTGTAAGCCGCGCGCCTTCTGGATACCACTGATCCCAGCAGACCAACGTTCCAATGCGGCCAACATCAGTGTCGAATGCTTTGAATCCGAGATCGCCGGGAGTGAAGTAGTACTTTTCGTAGTAGAGCGGGTCATCGGGAATGTGCATTTTCCGATACAGACCCTTGATGGCTCCGTCGCTTCCGATCAGCGCTGCAGTGTTGTGATACAGGCCCCGAGTCCGTTTCTCGAAAACTGAAGTAACAACAACTGCCTTGGCTTCCGTTGCTGCCTTCGAGATTGCGTCAGTGGTCGGACCGGGAATTGTTTCTGCCAGGTCGAAGAGGGCAGGATCTTCACGCTGGCAAAAATACTGGGTCCGAAACAATTCTGGCAGACAGATGATCTGCGCGCCATTGCGCCCGGCTTCGCGGATGCGCTGAACGGCCTTCTGCAGATTGGCATCCGGATCCGGCGAGCAGGAAAGTTGAATCAGTCCGACTTGGAAACGATCTTGAGTCATGGAAAGCAAAAACCAAGAGCGAACACGAAGGGCACAAAGGTGACACAAGAGGTCACGAAGAAACTATTGCCAAATCTCTGGAAAGAATTACAAATACGTTCTTCGTGTCCTTCGGAGTCGCCTTCGTGACCTTCGTGTTCGCTCTTCCCGGTCTTACTCGAAAATCAGAATTGCGGCTGCAATTACGGTGGTCCAACGGCCGTGCTTATCCCCCACTGCCGACTGAGTCATGTTGGCCGTGCGCACGATCTTGTTCGAGATGCGATAGATTTCCTTCTTCTCGTCCCAGGACTTGTCGGCGTCGAAGTCCACATCAAGCGTTGTCGCCAGCATCTCGGCTGCGAGTTCTTCCGCGTAATCGCCCGCCTGGTCGTCGGTCTCACCAAAGCTGTGGTGCTCGCTCATGTAGCCGTAAGTGCTGCGATCCGTCGGAATAGCGACACCAATACTTGAGGCCAGCAATCGATGCGGTTCGCGAGTTGAATTCTCGGCGACTACCGCAAACACAACCTCGCCGTGATTGAGGTACTTTTGGCCTACTTTGCGGGAGGTCAACTTGCAATGCGGCGGGAAGATGGAAGATACGCGTACCAGATTTTGCGATGCGATGCCGGCGTCACGCAGTGCCAGCTCGAAGGAGGTCAAGCGCTCTTTGTGTTTTCCCACCCCTTTGGTGAGAAAGAGCCGCTTGGGAACCATGTCTTTACCCAATTCAAAAATCCTCCGGAAAGGCTGATAGAAAAAATAAAGCTAACAGAAATTGTGCACTACGCGGGAAGGAAAATGTTTAAGCAGTATGAATTTCCCCGGTTTAGGAGTGGGCCAATTTCTTTACGGCTTTTCTATGTACCGCAATGTCCATGAAGGCGCGAGCAGCGCGGCTCAGCGTCTTGTCCTTGCGATAAACCAGCGCCAAGTCTCGGGCGATCGGAGGATCGATGAAGTTCAGGGCCACAAGCGTTCCGGCTCGGACCTCGTCGGAGATATTCGATCGTGCTACAAAGCCAATGCCCACGTCGGCGGCCACGAACCGCTTGAGCAGCTCACTGGAATCGAGTTCCATTGATACATGAGGTTTGAGCTGAGCTTCCTGAAAGACGTCATCAATCGCGTCGCGCGTGCGTCCTAACTTTGGGAGAACCAATGGATACTTGGCGATTTCCTCGAGGCGTGCGTGTGCAAGCTGCGCCAGAGGATGTCCGGGAGAAGTAATGAGGACCAGTTCATCGTGGTGTATGGGAAGGGCTGCTAGCCGAGCATCCTTCACGGGCATCGAGACAACGCCGAAGTCCACCGTCTGGTCAATCACGGACTCCAGCGTCGTAGTGGTCTCCGCGCGTTGAATGCTGACGGAAACCTTGGGGT
This sequence comes from Terriglobales bacterium, assembly GCA_035567895.1. Taxonomy (NCBI): domain Bacteria; kingdom Pseudomonadati; phylum Acidobacteriota; class Terriglobia; order Terriglobales; species Terriglobales bacterium. Next base: position 170,503 of record DATMPC010000014.1, read on the forward strand.
ACTGGCGTTTAAAGTCGCCAAAGACCTCGGGCAGAATGTAGAGACAGGTGGCTTCGTTGGCCCCGACAACGATTTCTCCACGTGGCGTGCGCTCCATTTCCGCAATGGTCATCTTCACGGACTTCAATGATCGGAGCGCTTCTTCGGCGTACGTCTGAAATGCTTTTCCGGCCATGGTAAGCGTAACCTTGGCGCCCGAGCGGTCGAACAACTTGGCTCCCACTTCCTCTTCGAGAGCGCGAATCTGCGATGAAATGGCGGGCTGAGTCCGAAAACAGCGCTCGGCAGCTTTGGAAAAGCTGGAGTGCTTAGCGACTTCCAGGAAGGAGTTGAGTTGGTCGAGATCCATGAGGCCGGACGGGAACTTGACCTGTATCGTACCCCGGATTGCTTAATTTCGCAGCCAAAACGGCGGGCTCACCCAACCGGCACCTCAACTCGCGTTATGAAGACCTCCGTATGGAGACTGTCGTTTATTTCAGTGGGATCAGCAGACTCAAAGAAGAGTTCCAGCGCCTCAACTAGATTTGGTTCTTGCCGCCTCGACGGTTTCACCCTGACTGGCAATGTCGAGCTCCGGGCAGAGGGCTACATATGCGTCGTCTTCGCGTTCAATGATCGCCGTCAGTTGTCGAGTGCTCTTCATGCGCCGAATTGTATCCCACGAGTTCGTGGCGATTTCTTGCTGCTTTCATTGCTAGAATCGAAGCGTGCCGCAGTCTCGAAATCTCATGCGAGCCCACGCTTTAGGGCGCGTTTTGTGGAGGCTTAGCAACCGTCACTATGCGGTGAGAGGAGGAGTTGCTGCGGCTAAGAGTGTTGGCAAGGCCGCTGCACGAACCACTCGGATCCTGGTGCTTGAGATCACTGGCTTTTTCTTCGCGGTGTTTGCTGCGATGGGCCTCGGAGCTGCCTGGCGTCAATGGGAGAGGATTCAGTCTGGCCAGTCGTCAGCTCCCGTTTCGCATGTGATCGTGACTTTGGCGTTTACCGCGACATTCATCTACTTCTCTGCGAGTTCCTTTCTGCGTGCTCGCCGCCGTGCCGCGATTAAAGAGAATGGCAATGGTTGATTCTGCGCGATCGGAAAGCCTCAAGCCGGCTTCTCAACCCGAACTGCGCGAACTCTATACCGAAGAAGACCTCTCGCAATCGCAGTGGAATTACGACGAGCAGGCTGGTTTTCCTGGTCAGTATCCATTCACTCGAGGCATTCAGCCCACGATGTATCGCGGACGCCTCTGGACCATGCGCCAGTATGCAGGCATGGGAGATGCGGAAGAGTCGAATCGCCGTTACAAATACCTGCTTGCGCACGGCACCATGGGGCTCTCTGTCGCCTTCGATCTGCCGACCCAAATCGGATATGACTCAGATGATCCCATGGCCTTGGGTGAAGTCGGCAAAGTCGGAGTAGCTATTGATTCCATCGAAGACATGGAGCGGCTTTTCGACGGCATTGATCTGGAGAAAATTTCCACGTCGATGACCATCAATGCCACGGCCATCATTCTGCTGGCGCTGTATGTTGCCGTGGCGAAGCGAAGGGGCGCGAATCCCCGTAAGCTGTCGGGTACGGTGCAAAACGATGTGCTGAAGGAGTACATCGCGCGCGGGACGTACATTTATCCCCCACTGCACGCGATGCGGATCATTATTGACATCTTCGCCTTCGCCAATGAGCATCTGCCGGAATGGAATCCAATCTCGATCTCCGGCTACCACATGCGAGAGGCCGGCTGCACCGCTGTGCAGGAAGTAGCGTTTACGCTTGGGAACGGTATTGCTTACGTGCAGGCCGCTCTTGATGCTGGACTCGACTTGGACCGCTTTGCTCCGCGACTCTCATTCTTCTTCAACGCCCACAACAATTTCCTGGAAGAAGTTGCAAAGTTTCGCGCTGCGCGACGGATGTGGGCTCGCATTATGCGCGAACGTTTTCGGGCGAAGAACCCCAGGTCGTGGATGCTTCGGTTCCACACTCAGACTGCCGGCTCAACGCTCACTGCCCAGCAACCTGAAGTCAACATCGTGAGAACCGCGATTCAGGCACTCGCATCCGTGTTGGGCGGCACGCAGTCACTTCATACCAATGGATACGATGAAGCGCTGGCGATTCCCACTGAAGAGGCGGCGCGCATTGCGCTCCGCACTCAGCAGATCATCGCCTACGAATCAGGCGCAGCACAGACCATTGATCCATTCGCCGGATCGTATGCGATTGAGAGCCTCACGGACGAAATCGAGAGTCGAGCCAGCGACTACATCGAGAAAATCGGTTCTCTGGGAGGCATGATCAAGGCCATCGAACAAGGATTCGTGCAGCAGGAGATCCAGAACGCAGCTTACGACGTCCAAAAGAAGATTGATCACGGCGATGTGGTCGTCGTTGGTGTGAACCGCTTCGCGATTGAGGACGAAAAGGCAATTCCAATCCAGCGGATCGACGAAGCGCTGGAGCGCAAGCAGGTGGAGCGAGTGCGGGCACTGCGGGCCGGCAGGGACGCCAACCAGTGGCGAATCGCCATGAATCGCCTGAAAGACAGTGCTTCAAGCGGTGCCAATCTTGTTCCCGCAGTGATCGAGGCAGTGGAAAAAAAGTGCACAGTTGGCGAGATATCCAATCAATTACGTGAAGTATTTGGAGAGCACCGCGAGACTGTCGTCATCTAAGTTGGCTGCATCCAATCGGCCAGATCGTTTAGGGAGAATGTTGGGCCTGGAGATCGCATGCTTCGCGGCAGTCGCGGCAGTAGTACGCGCCGTCAGCGCACAATCGAACGTCGCTCAATCCCTGGCACAAAATGCAGTATTTCTCGCAGGCACAGCGCGCTTCTTCTCGGTCGCACTGTGAACAGATGAATTTCGTTGCCATACCAAGAATGTAGCGCGGTTGCGACGAGAGGGAAACGCCGGAGCAGAACAATTTGTGTTGAGGGAGTAAACTTTAGTAAGAGCTAGAGAAAGTAAGAGCTAGAGAAGCAGAACTGCTGTCATTGGGATCATGGTTACTTAGGATTTTTTTCGATCCTGCGCATTTCCTTCAGCAGTGCGGCCTCCACTTTTGCGGATTGGCGTTCCCCTCGCGCGACGCGGCTGACATAAGACGGATCGATTCCTAATTGTTTTGCAATTCTGCTGTAGATACCGCGGTATAGGCTTAGTCGATTGAATTTTTGGTTTTTGGTATTATCCAACGTCATGATTCGTGACCCGCTGTCCTGGTCAGCGTGGCGCGATGCTAGATCACGACAACTGAGGGACAAGGGTGAGCGCCCTTTTTGTGGAGTTATAACTCTAATGTTAGCGAGAATAGCTCCGCCGCCATTCCCTGTCAAGGACTGATATGCGCGCTGGTACCAGGCTGGCTAGACCAGAGTGGGCTATACAAATCGAACGTTTGCGTGAACGTCTGCATTTGAATCAGGCAGGCCTTGCGCGTCTGCTCAACGTTTCCCCAATGGCGGTCTCGCGCTGGGAGCGTGCCGTCAACGAACCCGAAGCTGCCTTCTACATTCACATGGGGACTCTCTCCGGAGATCCCGACTGCTGGTACTTCTGGCAGCGTGCAGGACTGCCCGCCAGCGATCTCAAACGCGCCCTGCGCAAATCGAAAAACAGCAAGAGTCCACAGGCCGCCGTTGCCGAGCTGGAAAACCTGGCCGTTCCGCTGCTCGGAGTCAAAGCGGGTACTACCGAACCTGGAGATAACGATCCCAATATCGAGCGGAGTCCGATCGTCGCTAGAGTGATGGCGCCTAGCGATTGGAGCGAGAACAAGCTGAGTGTGCGCTGCCTGCGGGTTGTGGGCGACGGCATGGCTCCCCTGATTTCGGACGGCTCCGTGGTTGCCGTCGATCTGTCGCAATTCGATCCCTCTAAGCTGAACAACATGATTGTCCTCGCGTGGCACAAGGACCATGGCCTACTCATTCGCCGCCTCAAGAGATTTGGAGCCGCTGAAGTGCTCGCCGCCGATGCTGATCGTACTGAAGCCAGCACACTCAGTCTCGATCGCAACTGGCGGGTTCTTGGTCGCGTTGTGTGGTGGCTGTCGCGACCGAAATAGGATCGGCGCGTTCCGTTGTCATCCTGTCTCTCGCTTATGATTTGTGACACTCCATCCTGCTATTCTGATTGTTGAAGATCGTCAACAAGATTGCGTTTGTCGGAGGCATTCTCGCCTCCGGCTATTCAGCTTCTCCTCCCCTCGCTTTAGCATTAGGACTCGCACTTGCGCTAGCACTCGGGAACCCCTTTCCTGAATTTACTTCCCGCTGTTCGAAGTGGCTGCTGCAGATCTCCGTTGTAGGACTTGGTTTTGGCATGAGCCTTACTGAAGTCGTTCATGCCGGGCGCTCTGGTTTTCTTTACACGCTGGTGGGAATCAGTTTTGCAGTAGTGTGCGGACTGCTGCTCGGGCGCGCACTTTCAGTTGAGCGCACGCCGTCGCTCTTGATTTCGGTGGGGACCGCGATCTGCGGAGGAAGTGCTATCGCTGCTGTAGGACCGGTCGTGGACGCCGACGATCACGACATGGCTGTTTCTCTCGGTACTGTGTTCATCTTGAATGCGGTTGCTCTATTCGTGTTTCCCGTCATTGGCCATCGGCTTGCGCTCTCACAAACCCAGTTTGGGATCTGGTCAGCGCTGGCGATTCACGACACGAGTTCAGTCGTCGGCGCCGCCGCCCGGTATGGAAGCGTGGCCTTGGCGGTGGCAACGACCGTGAAACTCACACGCGCCCTCTGGATTGTGCCGGTAACGCTTGCCGTAGCAGCGCTTAACAAGCACAAAGCACGTGTGCAAGTGCCCTGGTTCATTTTGTTTTTTCTGCTGGCGTCGGTTGCGAGGAGCTACTCACCAGAATCCTTCATGCCCGCGTACGCCTTCTCGCTTAGTGCAGCCAAAATTGGATTGGCCGTGACACTGTTTCTAATTGGCAGCGGATTGTCGCGCAAAGCAATCGCCGAAGTGGGAGCGCGTCCGCTGGTGCAGGGAATAGTTCTGTGGGCGATTGTGGCTGCGGGATCGATGTGGCTAGTGCGTTCGGGATTATTTTAGGCACGGCTTCCCGTGCTCGAACGCGGCCTGTCCCGTTGTCCCGCGAGTATAGGGTTCGGGACAACGGGACAAAATAGATTTTGCAATCTAAGCCACTGCTAATCTGAAGGTTAGAGCCATCCAGTTTGCCGGGACAAGACTCGCTTTTTCCGCCTTTTGTCCAGAGCCATTTTTCCTTCCAGATGAAGCTCAAACGCAAAACAAAAAAACTCACGCAGATCGACGCAGATTTTAGGGATTCACGCTGATCGTTCTCCGGGATGATCTCGGATTCATATCGTTTGGGCGTGATGAAGCTTTTCTAGCGGATTCAGCGTTTTCGAATGCGCGCTGTCCCACTGTCCCAGCGCGTATGGGGTTTTGGGACAGTGGGACAGAAGCCCTTCCTCTCAGTAAGTGGTGTGAACTCATGTATTTAGGCGCTGTTTGGATATTGGGACAGTAAGCGTGGTTTTCATGCCTCTGTCGCAAGCCTCTAGTCCTCGAGTTATGGTGCCGAACCGGATCAAAAGCTCACTCCAGCTTCCAAAGAGAAAATCCGCGTGAATCCCTGAGATCCGCGTGCATCTGTGTGAGCTTTTGCTTTTGTTTTTTAGCGCCGATAAATAGCCAAGCCCGTAGCGACCTGAACGATCGACTCCATGCTCCTGCGTGCCGCGGACTTAGCTGCGCTGTTGGGTATGAACAAAACATCCTCATTCTCCAGCGCAATATCGGGAGCTTTAGAGGTCATAATCTCCTTCAGTTGCACTGGAATTTCCTGCAGCTTCCCAGCGTTACGCCGGATAATTCTTACGTTTTTCGTCGACGCGGTGGGATTCACTCCCTGGGCCAGGGCTATGGCCTGCAAGACGGTCAGATTGTCATCGTTATTCATCACATAGCCGCCGGGCGTCTTTACGTCGCCGCTCACGTAAACGATTCCGGCGCGGGACACCATTACGGTGTCTCCGGGCTGGAGGAACGCGTTTTGCGCGAGCGCTTCCTTGGGATCGCGCGACAAAAGGATCGCGTTTCCGGCCGTGGGATGCTCGCGATGACTCACGTAAATCATCTTTCCGGCGCGGTTTGTGGCGCCACCCGCGGCAGATAATGCGTCGAAAAGACGCGGTGAACCGAGCAGCGGATAAATCCCGGGTCGCGTTACCTCTCCCAAAACGGAAATTCCCTGCGTTGCAAATTCTTTTACGAGGATGCCTACATGCGGATCGCGCAAGAATCCACCGCTTACCAGTCGTTGTTCGAGGTCTTTCTGCGCCTGTTCTGGGGTTAGCCCAGCCACCTTTGCGGCTCCAACCAGCGGAACTGTGATCTCTCCAGCGCCACTTATACGCAGAGTCCCACTCAACTCCGGCGCTCCGAATACTTTCAATTCGATCAGATCACCGGGTCCAAGACGCGGATCGGACGCTGCATGAGCGGAAGTCGCATCGTTAGCCACGCTCCCGACACTCTTTTCGACGGAACTAGCGTCATTAACGGCACTTGTTTGAGCAGAATTTTGCGCAAAGAGAAGACCATTGCGGGAATCAATCGAGGGCAGAAAGACGCAGCAAAGCATCACAAAGCGGCGGATAATCATGGGAAGTGCGGGATTCTAGCACGCCGGTCGCGGGTTGGTAGAGACGCAGCATGCTGCGTCTCTACGCGTTAATCCGCGGGTTCGGCGACGAATTCCGGCACGCTAAACGCGCGATGATAATCAATAAACCGCTCTGCGCCCTGGCTTCCCAGGTATTTGTGCAACGATTTGCGGTCGCTATTGCGCAAATCGACGACGATAAGCCCGTCCAGCGTGTCAGAAAAGCGGCCATCAACGTTGAAGGCAAGCACTTCGCCGCCCATTTTTAGGTATTGCTTGAGCAGAATCGGGATCCCTTTGCCGTCAAATTCGAATTCCGAAATGGACCCCGAGAGCTCTTCCGGATCGCGAACGAGGCGGTTAAAAGCGCTAATATCCCAATGTTTGAGCCTTGCAGAGCGGAAAGCGCGCCTTGGCTGCACCATTGCGGCCAACGGATGCGTCGCAAACTGCGCCTGAAAGAACTGATACATCAGCGTTCGCGACGCTGGAGCGTACGAATTCGAGATGCTAACCGCGCCAAACAGCACCGGATGCGCCGGATTCAGCGCAACATAGCGTCCAATAGCCTTCCATAAAAGCAGCAACGGCGCATACTGACGCTGGTATTCGGGGCGCACAAACGACCGTCCCAGCTCCACCGCCGGCCCTAAAAGATCGAAAAAGTCGTCCTTAAAGCGGAAAAGCGTATTGGTATAGAGCCCGTTAACGCCGAATTTGTGCAGGATATTCACAGTCGGCGCCAGCCGATAAGCGCCAACAATCTCTTTTTGGGGCTTATTCCAGACAAAAAGGTGCGTGTAATAGTCGTCGTAGCGGTCTAAATCGACCGATTTTCCCGTTCCCTCGCCCTCTGCGCGGAAACTTAACTCCCTTAGCCGACCGATTTCGCGCAAAATATGCGGGATTTTCGGCGCGCTAGCGCAGTAAGCTCCATATTCTTCGCTGCTTTCCAGGCACGCTGACGACGGTAGAAGCGCGATTTCCTGCTCCAATTGCGCCGCTGGAACCGCGTCCGCGAGCGCTTCCGGCGCGGGAAGAAAGGGAATTAACGGCAGTTTTGCGGCGGGTAAGAACGGAATTTGCGCGGTTTTGGGGTCTTCGGACGCCGTTTTTGCGTCATTCCGGCACACTTTTGAGGCGCGATTGGCAAGCAAATAAGTCTTCCAGCGCAGGAATTCGGTGCCTTCCCGGACGGAAGCGAACCCCTTGAATCTGTCATCCTGAGCGGACGAGGGTTCCCGCGCGCTTTCTCCAGCGCGGGAAACGCGGGGGCCCCGAGAACCCGCTGTTGGTTCTTGGGGTGCGGAAACCGGAGTCGAAGGATCTTGTGTTTTGGTGTTTGCGTCGGGAATTGATCGACCGTTGACCCATTCGCTACCGCGAACGGTACTGACCTTGTTCTCTAGCCTCTCTGGCTTCCCAATTCGGATCTCGACCTTCGCGCCGCGCTTGCGCAAAAATTCCTTCGCCAAGCTCGCTGTCCGCAGACGTGGATGGACAAATCCCATCAATTGAAACGACGCGCTGTTGCGCCCATCGATAAACACCGGCAGTGCCGACGCCCCAGTCGAACGAGCCAGGCGAAACGCTGTTGTGTTCCATTCCGGATCAGTCACACCCTTCGCCCACTGCTTCGGATTCAAGTGAGCAACTTCGCCGGCGGGGAAGATGAGCAACATGCCGCCCCGATTCAGCCACTCTTTTGCTCCCCGGATCCCGCGCTGATTAACGTTCGGTGAGGACGCTTCATGTTGCGTCTCCACAGATTTCTTTGCCGAGTGCTGAGTGCTGACGGCCGACTGCTGTTTTCCCCCGAACGGATCCAGCGGGATACAGTACTCATCCAACTCGGGAACGCCAGTCAGCATGTAGTTGGTAAGAATCTTCAAATCCGGACGCACCCGCAGCAACAACGCACCCAGCAATATGCCGTCGAGAATTCCAAACGGATGATTCGCCACCACGACGCAAGCGCCGGTAGCAGGCACGCGTGCAAGATCGGCGTCGCTCACCGAACAGGTTACGTTCATCTTCTTTAAGAGCCGGTTAAAGATATTAGTGCCATCCGGTTCGCGCGTCGCTTCGTAGACTTCGCGCACCTTATCCAGGGAAAGCAGCTTCGCCAAAATGGGATTGAAAGAAGGGAAGAGCGTCCTTTCGCTCACAAAGGACCCCCGCGCACCCTCGTGCGGGTTTTGCCGGAAGCTGGTAGCCGGAGGCTGGAAGCTATTTTTGCGACGCATAGTTGAATCTATCTAGCTTGCGTTGCTTCTTGATTAACCCAAAGTGAAATGAGTGTGAATTGAGCGAAGAACCGATTACGGAAGTGGTACGACTTCAGGGTCAGGAGGAATCGTGTGAAAGAGCAAAAGCAACACACGACACGGATGTCACGGAAGAAGCTACGGATTTACACGAATTTCGTATCGGATGCTTTGGGCGTGCTCCGACACGAAACGAACCAATCTGCTCCGCACGGGCGCTCGGCTACCGCAGCCACGACGGTTGGACAAAAGCGCCATCGCCTGCCGAGTCCCATACTGCGAAACGAACCCAGGATTTTCCCGCGGCCTCAAATGGGATTGAGAAATGTTTTTTCCCAAACGGCGGCAGGTCTTTTGCTGAAATGATTTGCCGGTCGACTTTCTTGCCATCGCCCCAAACTACTTCGACGAACTCGAGCGGGAACGTCCACTCCACATCGGCTGAGATGTTTCGCCGATATCGGCTGCCTTCCACTGCGTAGTTCGTGATGAGGATCTCCCCGGTAGTCACAAAGAAGTCGCCGGAGCGGAGCGCGCGCAGGATCGGTGACCAATCTTCATCCGGCCCGGGCACGCGGCTTAGCTTCAGGTAATTCACCGGGAAGTTCGGATACAGATCATCCTCCGGCCCCTTCTTGTAAGTATCGATGTCCGCAATGATGTATTTCGGCTTCAGCCCGGAGCCGGCGTTCTGGTTGTTCATCGTGTCCATGGAATCGAAGCAGCGCCACTCGCACAAACGCTGCTCGGAAAGGTCCATTCCCATTCCGGGCTTAAACGCCACTCCCAGGTAGCGATCGCTCCTGATCCAGGCCTTGTCGAACACGGCGTCGGGATAGCCGGTCGTGCCCTTGGTCCGCGGATGTGCGTGGTACCAGTAGGCATCTTCGGCGGCGATCATCGCCTGCACATCGTCCGTGCCGCCCGTGTGGTACACCTTTCCGTAAATGGGATCCATTTCCGTAAACGCCTGGCCCGGAGTGCGCACCTTCGACCAATACACATTCTTCGGCCAGAGAATGTTGTAGTGGCCTCCGAAGTAGGCGCTCGGCTCCTCCCAGGGCACGACGAGGAAGTTTTTGTCCGACGCGCGCCGGCATCCTTCGAAATAATCTTTTTGATCCTTGAAGCGCAGCGGTCCCGGATCATCGCGCGCCAGCTCGAAATGAAAGTCGCTGAGCCCGATGATGTTCAGATTGAGAGCCCGCATCGCTGCCAGGTCTTCGATCTGTGTGTCGAGCGAGCCGCTCTGGCGCAGGCGTCCGGTAAAGTCCAGGTGAAAGTGGTTGACGAAGGTTTTGTACCCGGGCAGCGGCTTGAACGTATCCCCGTGGGTGAAGGCCAGCACCGCATCCCGCGTGGCTTCGGCGGGTTTGGCGTCCACATAGAAGTACACCGCCATGCGCTGCCACGTGCCCGGCGGCGCGTTGAACAGCGCAAAGTTGTCGCGATACTTCTCCACCTCTTCCCGATCCGGCTGGCGAATGCCGATCGCGAAGCGCTTATCGCCGTCCTTGCGGTACCACACATATCCCAGATTGGTATCGACCTCGCGCGTAAAGAAGAAGGTGTGCGGCGGAGTGAATGTAGCCATCGATCCACCCTTGCCCTCAGCCACCAGCACACGGTTCGCCGCCTTCACCGGCGCAACCGCATCGTTCTTCGGACCGCCAAACAGGTACCGCTGCGGATGCCCGCCAACGTCGTGCCAAGCAACCCGTGGCATAAGATCGGTCGAAAGGCCGCTCAGTCCCGCCTCGTACTTGTAGGCAATCGATGGTTCGTCGGTTTTGGCGACCGCCTCCATGCGAATGAGGTTTGTTCCGCGATACACCGTGAATCGCAAACTACCGGAGAAGATTCCCATATCGAGACCGGGAAAGGTGACCTCGATGCGGTCTCCGTCGGTCTTCACGCTGCATGAATCGGCATGGAACGCTGCCGTAGCCTGGCGGACCTCCTCCGGCTTGCGCGGCAAACCCAAGCTGTGCGGCGTCTTCTCTCCCGGATGCGTACCGGGAACCTCCAGCGGCGCATCCCAGAACGCATACCACTTATTCTTCTCGATGACCTCAGGAGTAATCTCCACCCCAAGCGACCGTAGAGGCGCCGCCTGCTGCTCCGACATCCGCCGCACTCCGCTCGTCACCCGGAATTCCGGCGTCAGATTCTGGCCCAGCGTCCTCCAAGCGCCGCCAGCACGCACCGCCAAATCGCGAATGGTAGGCACGCCATTGCTAACGGCAAACTTGGTACGCAGTTCGTTAGTACCTGCACCTGTCCACTCCACAACCAGGACCTCGCCCTGGGGTGTGGCAGTCAACCCTGAACGAACCTTGTATTCGCTGAGATCACACTTGAGCGGCTCAGCCCAGCAGGTTACGGTTGCGGAGAGTGTGATAAGTGCAGGTAAAACGAATCTCGTGAGCTTGCGCATGAGGTTGTTCGGCATGTTATCGCCTGTGGCCGCGCAGTGTAGCAGAACCACCTGCGGTAGTGGGTGGTGCGGTTGCAGTTGGTTCTTAAGCAACCGCCTTCAGCATGGCTGCTTTAGAATTTTCTCTGAAGCGCCGTTGAAGCCATCTAGTTAAAGGAAAGGCCAGTTTCGCCGAGATAGCTCGAGGGCGTGAAAAAGCGAGGAGATCGTACCAGACGGAATCATCCCGGCTCTCCCGTTCCACAGAGAACCGTTCTTCTCCACTTTCAGCATGGTCTAGAAGAGTGCCGTACGCGAAACCACGTCTCTCCACTGAGCCGCTGCGTTCGTTCAGTACGTAGACGACTCGAGCTGCATTCAACGACCAGAAGCCGAAGTGCCGGATGAGAACTGCGACGTTCGTTCCTTTGGTGATTGGAGCGTCGGGCCAACACAATTGCAACCAGCCCATGTTGAACATCTGCCAATTATTAATTGCCTTTACAGCACGACTCCAAACATCCTCACCGTAACCAAGTAGCCATCGATTGTGATCGATTGTGTAACCAACAACGCGAGAGCGATCGGCAGAAAACCCAACGCCAGAATAGGAAAACTGTGACTCAGCCTGGCTGGCAAGGAATCCGCGGATTTTGTCGTCGGAAGGCTTCGCAATCAGGAACATTGGAAAACTAGCGCCAGCGGAAAGTCTACCTTGATCACACCAAGACACTTCGATTGCCAGAATAGGAAAACTCTGCAGGCGCCGCTGCAAATACGACGAAAGTAACTTTGCCCATCGTTCCAGCACCGCTATGATCCGGTTGCACTAAGATTTGCCCCAGCGACATAACCAAAGAACAAGGATTCATAGCGATCATCATGAGTCAGCGAAACATAAAGATCATTGGGGCGATAGCGATTCTCCTCGTACTCTGCAGCGCGGGATGGCAGATCGGTAAGTGGGAGTTGGCGAGTGTTGAGTTGCGCGACGATATGCACGATATGGCGTCGCAGCTCGGCCCACGCATTGGATATAGCAACGGCCTCTCGGATGAAGAGTTCCGCAATGAAGTTATACGCAAGGCCAGCAAATACGACATTCAGCTAGCGCCGGAGCAGGTCACAGTTGTGCGAAACGGCGAAGGCATCCAGGCAACCATGTACCTGGCTGCGGATTACACGGTTCCGATCCATCTTCCGGGATTTTCTTTCCAACTTCATTTCAACCCCGAGAGCGGCAGGAGACCCAGTTAGAGCCGGAAGGGTGGCATACCCTTCGCCGTTTCCTGTTTTTCTTGCTTACGATTTCTAGAGAGTGGGTGCCGCACTCTTCGTGTTTTCGAAGGGTGCGGGAACAGGAGCTGGTCGAGCAACTTGTTTTGATTTTGTTTCTGCTTCGAGTCTCCGCAGCGTGCTTCGATGACAAATCAGATCGACAACGTGCATCGCCAGCGCACCCTTTCGAAAAACCGCAAAAGGATGCGGCACACCCACTTTTTAGGTATGGCAAACAAGAAAAATTACGAGCAGCGAAGGCTGCGCCACCCGTCCGTACATGCTAGGCAGGATTTGAGACCCTTGGCTTCACGCCGTTTGTCCAAAGCTTGATTGCTCTTCGAAAGCACGGATCGACTCCTCGAATTCTTCGTGAAGGGCCTCGCCCATCAGCATCATGTCGGAGATACAGGTGCTCATGTCAACGGAGAGAAAGTGCTTGTGCAGGACACGAGAGAGGACAATGTGCAGCAATCGGGCTTCGATCGCGATACGTTGCGTGGTATAGCCCTGTTCAAAGCGCTCCCGGCCGTGTGTCGTCGCTCCCGGTTTCTTACTGTTAGCGATCACATTTGGACCAGCTTCGATTCGCTTCGCAAGCTCCTCGATGATCAGACGAACGTGATCGAGTCGCTCCTTCTTGCTGAGCGGAATCGAAGAGAGCATTGTGTTCTGGCTCGATTCGCTGAGCCATTTAGCCGCGATCTCATCGACGCTCTCACGCAAGATAGCTGAGAGGCGCTTGACCTGAATCGGAGTTACTCGCCGCGGCTGTTTGGCTTTTTCCTTAATCGTCTCGACGAGGTGTTTTACCTCGGCGGGTTTTGTCAGGTAGTCGTCGACCTGGTTTCGTATCGCTTCCAGTGCGGTTGCGAAATCAGGATACCCGCTGAGAATTAATGTTACGGCGCTCGGCTGGACGCGGCGCATGGCGCTGATCAAGGTGAATCCGTCACCCTTCTCGCCGATGTTCAGGTCAGCCAACAACACGTCGAACTTATCGCGGTTGATATAGGCCAGCGCTTCGGCAACTGTGCCTGCCACCGACACTGCGAAACCTTCCTGTTCCAGGATGAGCGGCAACGTCAATCGAATGCCAGGTTCATCATCGGCGAAAAGAATCCGGGTCTTACGTACTTGCATACACGTTCACCGGGAGCACAGAGAAGCTTTCCAAGTCCTTCCGGCACCTTTCTTGTGGAGAGGTGAACTCCACGAACGGAAAAATGAACCCCCCAAACCTTAGTTGCTGGGTTCCGATGCAGAGTTGGCTAAGGTGCCTGCGATATACTCGCCCGGCACTTCAGCTAGAGGCCGCATATGCGCCGGTTACTTCTCGCGTTCGTCGCCGTGCTGTTGGTCGTTCAGTGGTCTGCCACCGCGGGCGCCCAGAGTTACACGATCCAGGCCATTCGCTACGCCACCGTGCCGGACTTTCCCGTGTCTAATCTCGTGATCGGAGCGCCCAAGGAGGAAAAGGTCAACCTGGCTATGGTGTTCTGGCTTCTACGCGGCGGCGGACACAACGTCCTGTTCGACAGCGGCTTTCATCGAGAAAAATGGTTCAAGCAGTTTCCGATCACTGAATACCTGCGGCCCGATGAAGCTGTGAAACTTGCGGGAGTGAAGCCTGAGGAAGTGACGGACATCATCGTCAGTCACGCCCATTGGGATCACATGGGAGGCATTGACCTGTTCCCAAAAGCCACTGTCTGGATTCAGAAAGAGGAGTTCGCTTACTACACAGGCGATGCCTGGCAACCGGGCGGAAAACACGGCGGAATCGACAGCGAAGATGTCGCGGAATTGGAACGACTGAACACGCAAGGTCGACTGAGACTAGTGAACGGAGACGACGTAGAAATCCTTCCCGGCATCCGCGCATACACGGGCGGCCGCCACACCTATGCTTCGCAGTACATTCGCGTCGATGGCGAGCCGGTTTACGTATTGGCCTCAGACAACTGTTACCTGTATCGCAACCTTAAAGAGCGAGCTGCGTCGGCCACCTTCAGCGAAGCTGATCACCCAGCCAACATCCGTAACCAGGAACGCATGATCCAACTCGCCGGCTCCGCCGACCGTGTCATACCAGGCCACGACGCATTGCAGTTCAAGAACTTTCCTACCGAAGGCCGTATCGCCCGTATCCGCTGAGCGGACAATTCCAGCCGGATGGGCCGAGACTGTTTCCATTTCGGTTCGTGCATGCGAACTCCGTGGTCCAGGGTTGGCGGGTGGCCAGGCCTTTTTGTTGAGTTCCAATATGGAACTAACAAGAAGTCGGGTGCCCCATCCCCCCACCCCAGCAACAAAATCGAGTTGCTGGGACCCCGGCCTCGCTGTGTTGGCGAGGGTGGGAGTGACATGAATGTCAATCAGCCCGGTTTTGTTTGTTCTCTTCTTTTCGGGCAGCTTCCAATTCGTCTATTCTGTCCAATGCACGTGAAGCCAGTGGTGTCGGACAATGCAAAAGTCAAAGGCGGAATTACACGCATTCTCCTATCCCACCCTCGCGAACGTCGCTTATCGAGGGGCATACCCCAAGCTGTTAGTGCTCGACTTCAGTCAGGCAGGATGGAGCGTTTTCGTAGTTCTTCGGCGTCGCCGAGGTCGCGCGCTCGGCCGGTGTGCTCTTTGTTCCGGATCAGGGCTGCGCGGCCTATGAAATAGACCGCAACTCCATCCAGTTCCCCCTGGTCACGCGTGGACCAGGCATCTTCGAAGCTAAGGCCGGAAAGGCTAGTCAGCAAATCTATCCGGTTAGGGCTCATGCCCAATTGGACGACTTTATCCGGATCCTGAAGATCGCCGCTTCCTATCGCAAGATTCCCGAAGCCGAACTGCGATAGGGCACGCATCACCCGCTCGGCGTTCTCGGGAGCCGGACGAATGAGCAGGCCGAGATCCGCGGTGTACCGCGGAACGCCGTGATAGGCGACCGCAAAGGCTCCTACGACCAGGTATTCAACTTTGTTCGCGTTTAATAATTCGACAAACTCGCGCAAGTCCTTGCTTAGCGGCATCGGGGTGGCGGCGGTCGCGGAGTTCGATCACCA
>DATMPC010000015.1 GCA_035567895.1 Terriglobales bacterium
CCGCGAAGTCACAGACTGCTGGACAAACTACGCAAAAGGCAGCGTGATTGGAACAGAATTGCGGAAAGATGCTGGCTGCTCGAGGTATGGGCGGCCAGCATTTGTTAGCAGGCAAAATTGAAGAACGAGCGAAGTGCGCAAACCTAAACGCCCACAGCGAGAACGAACCGTGAACCACTCCGACTCAAAGGTCTTGGTGTTTGGAACTCACGGATCTGCAGAGGCATTCGCAATCCGCGATTTTCTACATCGTTGCGACGTACCTTTCCTATGGATTGAGGTCAGCCCCGACCAGCCGGACGCATTACGAGCGTACGCCGGCGGGTACGATGCAAACTGGACGCTCGATCGGGATCCTTATTACCTGGAAACCAATATTCCGGGAGTATTCGCAGCTGGTGATGTACGCCACCGTTCAGTCAAACGTTGCGCATCAGCGGTTGGCGAGGGAGCAATGGCAGTGAAGTTCGTCCATCGCTACGTGATGAATGGGTAGCTGCTCTTGATCAAGAGGCCTTTTCGCTTCTTTCCTTCGATTCCTGATTCGCCGATCGCTAGCCGAATATGCTCTTTGACCTTTTCCGCGATGCGCGGTACCTGGTCCGTCGGCACGCCGGAGATTCTGGCCACAGCTCCTTTTGAGAAACCTTCGACAACGTAGAGTTCGAACACCGTTCGCTCGCGCTCGGAAAGTTTGGCGAGAGTCCTAATGATCTCGACGATCTGTTCTCTCCTCTCGAGCTGTTGCTCAGGAGTATCGTCAAAGGCCGGCGGCAAAAATTCGAGCGCCTGATATTCGCTATCGTCCAATTCCTCGGGAAACCAGACTTCTCCGTCGGCATCAGCCGTGATCGGCATCTGCTCCAGCGTGCGCAACTCAGTCTGGGTTAAGGTTTCTAAATTCTTTCGGCGCTTTTCAGTCGGCCTTCCCTTCGAAACATAGCGGTCGAGTTCTTCGTTTGCCAGCCGGTAGAGCCACTGTTCGAGTGTCAAACGTTTCGGCTTGCGATTGAACTTCTCGTAGGCCTCAAGCACCACGTCGTCGAGCATGTCCACGCTGCTGAGTACAGGGATATTGGCTCGCTGGGTCAGGCCAGCACCACGAAGACGACGCTTGATGTACGACCGGAGCGGCTTCAGCAGCGGAATAATCTCTCGAAAGAACTCCTCCCTGTTCCCTTCGGAGGCCAGCTTGCGCAGTTTCTCCTCTTTGTGACCCAGGGCTTCTTCCCGTGCTCTCCGCCTCGTCCCTGAACTCTCGTGATTGGCACCGATGCTTCCGTCGCTTTTCAAGAAACGAGTCCTCACCCGGCTAGTACTGTGCAAACGCGTCATTCGGGTAGCAATAGAGCCAACGCTCCCCCGGTTCGGCGGAGGCAATGACCGGATGTCCGCTCGCATGAGCATGTTTGGTCGCGTAGCGGTTGGGCGAGGAATCACAACAAAGTGTGACGCCACACTCCTGGCAAGTTCGCAGGAGCACCCATGGCGATCCGGTCTGCACGCACAGCTCGCAGACCCGAACGTCGGGCAGTTTGATCTCGTTGATTCCTTCGATATGAGCACACACTTCAACTAGCATCAAAAACTGCTTCAGCGACATCGTCCGTATCCAAGCCTGCACTTCGAAGCAGCGCCCGCACATCTTCGGGGTGCAAGCGAGACGCGTCATACCCACCAAAATCGAGTGCCTGATTTCATTCAGGCTCAATCGGCGAATACCGTACACTTCCCGGACGCTGTCCATAGCCCGCAGCTGCCGTGGGCCCACAGGCGCCAAATAGTGAAGCGTAATGTCCATCAAGGTCATACACGCGATCCCAGACCAGAAACGGCGTTTTAGCGATTCGTATCCACATCTACATATTCCGCATCGACCACACCTTCATCCTTCTTGCTTTGCCCGCCCGATGACGAAGCCGCGCCCGTACCCGACGCGCCTCCATCTCCCGACGATCCTCGTGACTGCGTGGACGTAGACCGGTACATTTGTTCCGCCAGTTTGTGCGAAGCCTGCGTCAGACGCTCGCGAGCATTGTCCATGCTCGCCTTGTCATTCGACTCCAAGGCCTTCTTCGCATCGGCAATCGCGTTCTCGACATCGCCGCGTTCCGAACCAGAGATCTTGTCGCCATTTTCTCGCAGCATTTTGTCGACGCTGTAGACCAATGAATCCAGCTGGTTCTTCGATTCGATCTGCTCACGCCGCGACTTGTCCTCGGCCGAGTGTGCCTCTGCCTCCTTGGTCATGCCCTCGACTTCTTCTTTCGATAGGCCGGAAGACGATGTAATTTTGATGGTCTGATCCTTTCCCGTCGCCAGGTCTTTCGCGGTCGCGTTCAGGATGCCGTTGGCATCGATGTCGAACGTAACTTCGATCTGCGGAACGCCCCGTGGTGCCGGAGGAATGCCAGTAAGCTGGAACTTGCCCAATGTGCGGTTCTGGTTCGCCATCGGCCGCTCCCCCTGCAGCACGTGAACATCAACCGCAGTTTGGCTGTCGGCTGCAGTCGAGAACGTCTCAGTCTTGCGGGTCGGAATGGTCGTGTTCCGCGGAATCATGGGCGTCGCCACACCGCCCTGTGTTTCGATCGAGAGCGTCAGCGGGGTCACATCCAGCAGCAGCAAATCTTTTACCTCGCCGCCTAGCACGCCGCCTTGGATCGCGGCGCCCACTGCGACTACTTCATCCGGGTTCACTCCCTTGTTGCCTTCTTTCCCGAAGAGCTCCTTGACCAATTGCTGAATACGCGGCATGCGAGTCTGTCCGCCAACCAGCACTACTTCATCGATCTTGCTGGCATCTACGCCCGCGTCCTTCATGCATTGCTTGCTTGGCGGCACGGAGCGCTGGATGAGTTCTTCAACCATGGCCTCCAGTTTCGCCCGCGTGAGTTTCTTTACGAGATGCTTCGGTCCGCTCGCATCCGCAGTAATGAATGGCAGATTGATCTCCGTCTCCATCGTGGTGGAAAGTTCGATCTTGGCCCGTTCCGCCGCATCACGAAGACGCTGCAGCGCCATCTCGTTGCCTCTGCCACGCAGATCGAGACCTTCGCTCTTCTTGAACTCGTCGATCAGCCAGTCGACGATGCGCTGGTCCAGGTTGTCACCACCCAGGTGCGTATCGCCGTTCGTAGCCTCAACTTCGATCAAGCCTTCTCCAACTCGCAGGATCGAAATATCAAATGTTCCGCCGCCAAAATCGTAGACCGCGATCGTCTCATCCTTTTTCTTGTCCAGACCATAAGCTAGGGCCGCTGCCGTCGGCTCATTGATGATACGTTTTACCTCGAGCCCAGCGATCTTCCCGGCATCTTTGGTGGCTTGGCGTTGTGCGTCGTTGAAATACGCCGGAACCGTGATCACCGCATCCTGGATCGGCTGTCCCAAATAATCCTCGGCCGCTTTCTTCAACTTCTGCAGAATCATGGCCGAGATCTGCTGTGGCGTGTACTTCTTGCCCTGGGCCACGATCACCACGTGGTCGCCCTCGGGCTCAACCTTGTACGGCACCATCTTCAGCTCTTCTTTCACTTCGTCATAGCGCCGTCCCATGAAACGCTTGATCGAGAAGATCGTGTTCTCAGGATTCGTGATCGCCTGGCGCTTGGCCACTTGCCCTACCAGCCTCTCGCCAGTTTTTGTGAAAGCCACGACCGACGGAGTCGTGCGCCCACCTTCCTCATTGGCAATGACATTGGGTTCACCGCCCTCCATGACTGCCACCACCGAATTCGTAGTACCAAGATCAATGCCAATCGTTTTGCCCACGTTCGTAACCTCCCGAGGTTGGCCTGCGGAAATAAGGACTCGATCTGTTGCCGTTCTCCATTGCCGAGGCTAACGGTCTTCAGCACTCAGAACAATTCATCAGTAGAACGAATGAAAATTCGACGACAACGCTTATTGGAAAATTCGCTTCAGGCGAGAGGAATTGATAAGACAAAAGTCTTATCTAAGAATTCGTCTCGCGGTTAACCCAACTCAACAATTCTCGAATCTCAGATTGCATGTAGTACCCCTCGCCGATTGTGGGCGAGAATACTCCCATGCCAATTGCTTCCGGGAAGAGTTCCCGAGTCTGTTCGTATCCTGGGATCTGCACACGCTTTGCGAGTTCGAGTACATCTCCGCGGGGCATTTCACCTGAGGCCAGAAAAGAGAGGAGGAGCATCAAACCATCCGATCCCACAAATCTTTCGAGCGATAAACCTTCCACGATGCTGCGATCATTGCGGAACTCCCGGACGCTATCGTATCGGCAGCCCGGCCCGTTCGATTCCGCGGAAGGCGATAAACGATGAACTAGCCTTAGACCCTTCAGCCGTTCACCGCGCTCATCTTCACTCGCAAGCCATTCGACCCATCCATCCTCAATGCTCGTGATGAGGTCGCCGCAACAGCTGCACCTCCAGCCTTGCGATATTCTTTCGGTTTTTTCAGTTCGTTTATTCATGGCCAAGAGACTCTCAATTTCGCGGCCTCCATGCTGTTTCCGTGAAAGCTGAGCAGAGCCGCGTACCTTCCGGAATGGATTCACTGGCATCGACATGGACGTTTCCCTCAGTGATGGGGCTTGGGAACCGGCAGCGGTACTGCCCGCTCGCGCAAGACCGGCGCCGGGTGTGGAGGAAACTCGCGATCCCGCATGGGTCCAACCGGTCTTCCGACTCGCAGATCTTCGATTTGGCCAGGTTCGATCGGCCTTCCCGGATGCTCCATCATCGCCCGTCGTGTATCGGCAAACGGTATCCTTGGTACGGGTGGCGGAATCCTGGTGATCAAACCCCGCGACTCAGACCGTGACGGGTTTCCGGGGTTTCGGCCCACCGGTGCTTCGCGCGTTCTCGCAGAGGCGGGCTGCCGAGGCTCATCCCCAGCCGGCCGGGCCGCTCCGCTACCGGTAACAAGTCGCTGGGAACGTACCGGCGGCGCGGACACAGGCTTGCCCGGCGTGGCTGCACGCATGGTAGGGTTCGCAGCCGGGTGTGGAGTGACCGGCACTCTTGCAATCTGCTCAGGACTGAGCTTGACAGCCTGGTGCGCAATTGGTTGCCCGCTGCTAAAAGCATTCTTGGGAACCGCCGTGGTTGCGACAGTCTTGTAAGTGTAGTGCACGTCGTGGATGTTCGTAATATTGGTAATGTTAGTGATATTGGTTACGTTCCGAATGTTGGTGACGTTCACTACGCGTAGATACTCCGGGCCGTAGTGATACCAGGGAAAGAAGGGCTCTCCGGGTCCCAGCGGAAACCAGCCCACCAGATCAATGCCAACCCCAATCGAGAAGCCGGGACCTCCCAGGAATGCAACGAACGCTGGAGCGTAGACCGGCGCGACGACGATTGGCCCGGGCAACCATCCCCAGGTCATTCCGATTCGAACCCATCGGCCATAGTGGAAGCTGCAAAAGCCCCACGGCTCGTCTTCAATCCAGGTCCATCCCCAGGGATCGATCCATGCCCAATGGCCGAAGCGGTAGGGTACCCAGCCAGCCGCAACCGGCGGATACCAGATCGGCCCCCATTCGTCGACGACCGCCCAATGTCCGTATTCATCGAGATCGTCAAAGCCCGGAGTGCCTGGGCTCACATACTTCGCGGATGTGGCAGACTCTCGACGCCGGTCGCGCTCTTCACTCCACTCATCAAAGCCGTCGGGGGGAGGCATCGGAGCAGTTGTCGCTTGCGGCGGATTCTGGCCCCTAAGTTCGAAGGCCTGGCCCTCGTCGACACTTTGCGAAAAACCCTCGGCGGTTATATCTACGCTGCCTCGGTTTACCGTGACGATTGTCCGGTCACCGTCCGGGTCGGTATCAACGCGATATCTTCCGGGACTCTGCACCGTAATCGCTCCGTTAGGAGTGTCCACCTCGACAGTATTTCCGGAGGGCAATTCATAGACGCTGATCCGCAACGTCCCTTCCTCCAGTCCAAGTTGCATGGTTTCATCATTCAGGTTAGTTACGGTGACATCGCTAGAGGCAGACATCCGCACCGCGAAGAATCCGGCTTGGAGTTCCGCCCTTCCATCCTTATCCGTGTATAAACGGTCCCCGGTCGTCACGGGAAAGTTGAGCGTAGCCTGGGCCCATTGATCCAACCCTGCCCGCAAGAAAGAAACATTACCCTTTACAACACTGAGCCGCGCAATGCGCGCCGGGGGATTGCCGGACGAATCGTCCTGACTTACGGCAGGGACGCAGGCCGCCAGCAAGGCCAGACAGGCCAATACCGCCGCGAAGTATTTCCCACTGCGGTTGCTACGAACACAAGTCCAATCTCCTCGTTGGTTCATCGAAAATCTCCTGCCCATCTCGAGGCTGAGGCTAACCGTCCGAGCCCTTGAATAACAATTGAACGAGGGAGCGACTATGAATTCAGAAATGTGGCTTAGACATTGTTCCAGCCCGGGTGACAGGAACCTGTACGACTTTGGGAGTAGCGGGCCTTCCATCGCAGAGCATGCGATCAAACCGGTTTTTCTGATTGACAGCTGCTGCTCCATCGCCGACGATGGGCCTTTCTCGGCAATAAGTACGATTCCGGTCAAAAAGTGGACCGCCACACCAGCGACTCTGGCTGCGGGGGTTGATACCATGGCAGAAAGCACCGTGCGTCAGCGCTTTGACTATTCGCTTAGCGTTGCCGAGATGGCAATTTATTCCGCGCTGGCTGTGTTGCTTTCGCTGACGATCCTCGCTGCCCTCGCCAGTGCGTGCAAGCTGCTCCTCGATAGCGTGATTCACTGGACGGTAGCAACGCAGACACTGCGAGTCCTAAACGAACTGCTCATTGTGCTGATGCTCGTCGAGATTCTGCATACCGTTCGCATCTCCATTCGCTCGCAAGTTCTGGTCACAGAGCCATTCCTCGTCGTCGGCCTAATCGCCTCGATTCGGCGCATTCTCGTAATCAGCCTGGAGATGGCCACTCTCGGCAAGGAGTTGGTATGGACGAGCGATAGCACGCAAGTTTTCCGCTCTTCCATGATTGAACTTGGTTTGCTTGGTCTGCTCGTTCTAGTCCTGGTATTTTCGATTACGCTTTTGCGGCGCTACCCTGCTGCCCATGCAAAGGACTCCTGAGTACCAACCGCGAGACTCCACCAACCCGGAAAACCGAAAAGCCGGGCTGGCTTTAGAAGCCCAACCCGGCCTGCGGGGTCGATGTTTCGCTCGCGTCAGCGCCGCTCTTGCTGCGACTGCCGCTTCAGGAACGCCGACAATCGATCCTCGAGCTTAGCGAAAACGGAGGTTGCATCTTCATTTCCCTTAAGCTGTTTTTCCAGGTTCGAGATGTCGGTGTTCAAGGCTACGTATTCCGGATCCCGGCCTGCGTAGCCGAGTTCTTTGGCTCGCTCAGTTTCCTTCTTCGCTGTTTCGACCAGCGTTTGTGCCATGGCCTTGTCGGTCCGACTCTTTGCCTTGGCTTGCTCGATCGCTTCGCGAGCCAGAACTAGCGGCAGAGGAGTAACTCGATCCACGGCCATCAGAGTGTCAAGCGCGGTCAATAGCACTTTGCTGGCCTCCAGCGGCTCCTTCTGGTCAAGCAGATGTGCAGCCTCCTGCAAAGCAGCGGGATACGTCGCCAGCGGAAGGTTGTAGGTGCGCATGCGAATCTCGCTAGTCAAAGCGTAAAGCAACACGCGCGCAGCTGGGTAGTTCTTGTCATCCACCGCCTTCGATGCATTCTTCGCAATCTCCGCAATGGCCTTGCTATCGTGTGGCGCCGCGTCAATGACTTCGACCTCAAGGCTGACAGGGATGAGCGCCGTGGCCGGATTGCGAGCCAGCAAGATGTTGATCTTGCCGGTGGCCTGCTCGATCGCCGCCAGGGCTTGGTCATTCTTATTTGCAGCGATGGCATCGATCGCCTTCTGAGTTTCGTCGATGGCGGCCTTGGCTTCCTGATCCAGATTTTTTGAAGCTTCGTCCTCTGCTTGTTTGCGCTCTTTTTCGACGTCAGGTCGCGCCTGCTGCTCAGCCTCTTGCCGTTGTTTCTGCAGGTCAGGCGGAGACTGCGTCTGGTTTTGGGTGTGCGTCGCCGCGTTAACCGTCGAATTCTCGCTAGAGTTCTTGGCTGAACTACAAGAAGCCAACGTTAAGCACAAGGCGAGCAGGATCGCGATCGCCGGAGCCAGCAAAATATTGATCACATCTTTCATAGCAACGTTCCTCCTATTCTTCTTTCTTCTTCCGGGTGTTCGGATCCCTCAGTTCCCGGTCGCGGTCCTACTTTCACTCGGCCCTGCGCCTGAAAAAAGCCGGTTCAGCCTGTCGGGAAAAGCCGAACCGGCCCTGCGGGCACAGGAGGATCATCGCGGCATCTTATCGACTGGCAATCTCGAGCTTCTGTTCCAGCTTTTCCACTTTCGCTCTGGAATCTCCATACTTTACAAATGACGAAATCATGTCCGACAGATTGTGGGCCGCATCCGCGTTCTCACTCAAGTATTGCGGATACGACGAGGTCTGAAGCGGCCGGGTCTTGTTCTCGTTGAGATGGTTGATCGCCGCGGTCGTGTTCGTGGCCAACTCCTTCAGAACCGGCAGCATACGATCGACTGCCTGCTGCTGCCACGCCGACGCCGAGTCGCGCTTTTGCTCGAGTTGTGCGGCGATGCGACCCAGCTGGTTTACGTGTTCTTTCACTGATTCCAACATCGCGGCATGAGTTTGCCAGCTCACATCCGTGCGAATCAGAGCTTCCATCTCGTCCGCATCGCGGCTCAGTTCTGCTGCTTTGTCGCGAGCGTCAGCAAGAAGTTTAGTAACCTCGGGGTTTTCCTGCTTCTGTGCCGATAGTGGCGTTGAAAACAGGAACAGCATCGATGCAATCAGGGCCCCTACCATCAATTCAGCCGCCATTTTGCGCAAAGTTTGCATGTGTTGATCTCCTTATCTTTTTCGATCTGAACGTCTCAAGACTCTTTCTTTGCTTTCTCCTCCACTTCCCGGACCGCGGCTAGAAACGAGCGGACAGTTTCAGGAGGTTGAACTTTCCCAGTCAGGATTTCTCGGGGCGGAAGCAACTTGCCGTACACGATTTTTGTGGCTTCCTGATCGGGATGCACGACGGCTCCATCGAGCGACACACCGGCGAAGACACCCCTGGCTCGTGCATAACTCAGAATTTCGGTCTCCATCTTCCAATCGGTTCCCGCAGCGGCATGTCGTCCCACCGGACCCGCGGCGGCGGATGCGTCCGCGCCAATTTGGAATTTTGCCGAGAGCAAATGATCCATCCCGCGTTGGTTCATGATCATGAGGACGTTGTCGATGCTCGCAATCCCGATCTGAGCGCCCCATCCGCCGCCTGTAATCGTGAAGAAGGCCGGCGCGCTCCATCCTCTTTCTGTATGGCAGGTCGCTACCCCCTTTCCGAACTTCGCGGCCACCACGAACCCCGCTTTGATCTGGTTGGGAATCACGGCAATGCACTTGGCGTGTTCAACAATTTCCAGCGGAATCCCTTTGTCAGGCGCGTTCATGACTTCCTGCAAAACCTCACCAGCATTCTGCAGACGCTCTTCGACTTTCGTGTTGGCTGCACTTGCCCACAAGGGTCCCGCGAAAGCAAGCATCGCGACGAGTAGTATCAGTTTGTTCATCACGGCTCCTAAACTCAGGGGCGGGCGAGGTCTCCGCCCCTGACCACGGATCCAACTCGCTAAACGTCAACCGTAATCCGGTTTTCCACCGAGGTGACTCCCGGCGCCAACCACGCCACCCGCTCCGCCTCTTCCTTCTCAACCCACGCGCGGACGGCTCCCTTCAGAATGGCCTTGCTGCCCTGGACCTCAACCGTGATCTTGTTGGCATCGACCTTGGCGTTGCGCACCAGCGCATCCTCGATCCTCTTTTTCAGTTCTGACGGCGTTGTGCTCGGCTTCACCGTAATGAGATTGCTCACTCCCTTCACCCCGGTCAGACGTCTTACCACGCGTTCGGCATCCTGTTTCTCGAAGTTCCAATTCACCTCGCCCTTCAGCGTGACCCAGCCTTTGGAAACCGTGACCTGAATCTTGTCCGCCGGCACCGAGGCATCCCATTGCAGCGCACGGATCGCAGCCTCGGCAATGTCCGCGTCCGTGCGCTCGCTGAACAGTTTTACTTCAATGTCGTTGGCCACAGCCTTTACGCCCGCAACCCGGTGTGCGGCGTCCTCGGCAGCCCATCTCTTAAGATATGAATCCACCCATCCGGTGAGCGTAACTACTCCGTCCTTGACGGAAACACCAATCTCGTTGGGCTGGACCTGAGCATCCCACTTCAGTTCAGCGAGCACGTCTTTCTGAATTTCTTCGTCCGTGTGTATGAGTGTTGCAGTTGCCATGATCGGTTCTCCTTTACGTCTGTTTATCCGTAGCTTCGAAAGTCTTGCACCGTGTCTCTTCAGCGCCTTTTGGCGCTGCACAAGTGCTTGTTTCATTCGCGATAGTAGTGACAGAGCGATCCTTAAACAATTCGTCAAGAGGCGGAACCGGACGTCGGACAGGGCATGTACGGGCTCTTACTCCGCCAGTCCTAACGCCCTGTAGGACCTTGGCTGTACGGACCAACTGGCAAGCGAGAAAGCATTCAGGGATGAGCTGCGAGTGCGAACGACTAGCTACCGCTACAGTCTTATGGAAATCTCTAACGTGGGATTGATTTGAGGCTACGCGTTGTTTCGGATTCCCCGTTCGTGCTACCGAGGAATTGTCCCAAGCACCCCTAATCGCTAGCATCCCTGTTAGAGATCGCTAGCTGAAGACCCTAGATTTTAGGCCATCGAGTGTCGAAACCTGAGTTGTTCAGTCTGGGATCCTGGCAGATTCGTCCGGCCGGCAGTCGTGAGTCGGATAAAAAAAACGAAGGAGAAAATATGAAAGTCCAAGTCCGTTTTCTGTTCTTTGTCGCCGTCCTGCTGGCCATCACGCTTCCGGTATTTTCTCGCGAAGTCAAGACCGACTACGACCACCACGCAAATTTTTCGCAATACAAGACCTACTCTTGGGGCAAGATCGAGACACCGAATCCTCTCTGGGATGACCGCATTAAGGAGGCGGTAAACAGGGAGTTGGCAAAGAAAGGCTGGACAGAGGTTCCGTCGGATGGGGATGTGACGATTATGGCAGTAGGCACAACCCACGAAAGGCCTACACTGCGAACTTTTTACGACGGCTTTCCGGGATGGCGCTGGGGTGGGTTCGGGGAGGCGACCACCTACGTCGACAATTATGAGGTTGGCTCCCTGGTCGTCGACATGTTCGATAGCAGAAGCAAGAGACTGATTTGGCGAGGATCAGCAACCGACACCGTACCCGACAAACCGGCCAAAGCGTTAAAGGATCTCGACAAATCGGTGGAGAAGATGTTTGACCATTTTCCGCCGTCTATTTGAAGACTAAGGAATATCGCGACGAAGGCTTGTCGTAAGGCGGCAGGGGGACGGCTTTCGGGTTCCTGCGGGAAGTGGGAAGCCAGCATCCCGATATAGTGCCTCGCCCAGATGCCGATGCCCATCGCGGTGCGTCCGCCGATCAGCCGTGTGCGACCGCTCGCCGCTGTCACCGGTCCGGCGAGATCGAGAGCTTCCTAGGAAGCGGATATTGCAATCAGGACCGAGAGCGTGGCCTGCGGCGGGTCGTATACACCGGTCATTGCTGCGTCAGCGGAATCGCCAGAAGGAACTCCCTGTCCAGATTGAGCCGCGAGTTAGCATCTGTTCAAGAGAACGCGAGCGACGCTTCGGGTCGCCGGATCTGTGGACGTCAGGGCTCCCAACAACTCCCAGGCGGCTTCGCCGCTGCCTCGTTCGCTGCATTCTACAGCGCACAGGAACAA
>DATMPC010000016.1 GCA_035567895.1 Terriglobales bacterium
AAATGCAGGATCCTTGTGACCGGTGAAGCCGACGAATCTGACCTTCCCTTCTTTCTTGGCTCGATCAAATGCTTCCAGGACGCCGCCTTTGGCGTACGCCAACTCCGGGTCGTTGTCGTAAACGATGCCGTGGATCTGCCAGAGATCCAGATGATCGGTTTGATACCGCCGCAGCGAGTCCTCAAGCATCTGCATGGCTAATTTGCCGCTTCGCCCATGGGTGCAGACCTTTGTCATGAGGAACACTTTTGCGCGGCGCCCGTCCCGGAGCGCTCTGCCCAAGATGGTCTCGGTCTTGCCGTTGTAATACTCCCAAGCGTTGTCGAAAAAAGTAATCCCGGCGTCCACTGCCTCATGGACGAGTTGCACCGCCTCGTCCAACGTCGGCACATCGCCAAGATGATGACCACCCATCCCGATAGCGGAAATGTGCACATCCGTGGGTCCAAACCTCCGATAGATCATGTTGCCCGCGCCCTCCGCCGGCGCTGCCGCTGATCTCCCGGATGCTATAGAGGAGACGCCCTGGTTCGAGTTTGCCGAAACGGCGGATGTGGTGGCCACGGCACCCGCACCGACTTTAAGAAAATCCCGTCGAGTCGTGTTCATCTCTACGCCTCCTGGCGACCTGCCTGCGTGAAATGTGAACCAGTGCTTCTCCTCGCCCGGTTCTGGAATCGCGACTTCTTCGATTGGCAGCACCGCCGGGGATCCGAACTCAGCAAAAACGCAGCGCTTTCATTCCGTTGGTACTCATGGTTACCGATTCCGGTATTTCTGAATAAGGCCGCAGGCAAGAGCAAGCTGTATTTTGCTGTGCGAGCCATTGCCCCGTTTTGACCGGCCAACCGGCCACACTTCAAAACAGTGATCAGTAATCGCCGGAAGGCTGTCTTCCGGATCAAAGCTCTCCGGTAATGAACTGGGCTCGGCCGTAGCCGAAAGACCAGTCTTCGTCAGCATTCTGCGTGATTGAAACAACGACGTCCGAGGCCTTCACCCCACAGCGCCGAAGTAGTTCCTGGCACAGCAATTCGTAAAAGTTTTGCTTTTCAAGCCGGCTTCGCGGTCGGGTCGTCACTTGCACCATGACAACCCGTTCGGTGCGCGGTATGCCCAGACCTGTGTCCTGGATGATCATTTCTGCCGCAGGGTGTTCATGCACAATCTGGTAGCGGTCCCGTTCAGGTACTTTGAACGCGGCAAGCATCGCGCAGTGGATAGCGTCAAGCAGTTCTCTCACCTCTGCCTGGCTGCGGCCCTCGATCACATCGACTCTGAGTAAAGGCATGTTAGGCTGCCGTTAAGACATTCAACCTCAGCGCCCGTGCCACGCCATCACCGTAGGCAGGATCGGCTCTTCTGCAGTTCGCAACATGCCGCTCCAGGACCTCTTGCGACGCGCCATGAATCGCGCGAGCCGTGTTGTCAAAGAGCAACTGCTTTTGCTCACGGCTCATCTTCCGGAAAAGACTGCCCGGTTGCTCCCAATGATCAACTTCTAATCGGTGGTCATGGTGATTAGCATCGCCTTTGAGAGCAAGCGGTAGATCAGCGTATTCCGGCTGGTTGTCCCACAACTTCTGACTATTCGGGTTGTAGCTGGTCGTCGCTCCCAGGTTTCCATCTGTTCGCAACTGGCCATCGCGGTGATAGGAGTGAAAGGGACACTTCGGAGCATTTACCGGGATGTGATTGAAGTTGATGTCCAAGCGGTATCGCTGGGTGTCTCCGTAAGAGAACAGGCGTCCCTGCAGCATTTTGTCAGGAGAGAAGCTGATTCCGGGAACCACATTTGCCGGGGAGAAGGCGGCTTGCTCCACCTCCGCGAAATAGTTTTTCGGATAACGATTGAGCTCCATTACGCCAACTTCGATCAGCGGGTAGTCAGCCTTGGGCCAGACTTTGGTCAAATCAAAAGGATTGTGCTTGCGTGTCTTTGCCTCTTCCTCTGTCATGACCTGGATGAAGAGCCTCCAACGCGGAAAATCTCCACGTTCGATTGCCTCGAAGAGATCCCGGCCATTACTCTCCCGATCCTTTGCCACAACGACAGCGGCAGCTTCGTCCGTGAGATTTTGAATACCCTGTTGTGTGCGGAAGTGGAACTTCACCCATGTGCGCCTGTTGTCGGCATTGATCATCGAGAAGGTGTGGCTTCCGAAGCCATGCATATGCCGAAAGGACTTTGGAATTCCGCGGTCGGACATGACAATTGTGAACTGACGGAGTGCCTCGGGAAGAAGCGTCCAGAAGTCCCAGTTATTCTGAGCGCTCCGAAGACCGGTGCGAGGGTCGCGCTTGATGGCGTGGTTCAGGTCAGAGAAGCGCAGAGGATCACGAAAGAAAAAGACTGGAGTATTGTTCCCGACGATGTCCCAATTTCCGTCCTCGGTGTAGAACTTGAGAGCAAACCCGCGGATATCGCGCTTTGCATCGGCAGCCCCGCGCTCTCCAGCGACGGTCGAAAAGCGCGCGAACATGGGCGTCTGCTTTCCAATTTTCGAAAAAATGGCTGCCTTGGTGTACCTGGTGATGTCGTGAGTCGTCGTGAAAGTTCCATGCGCGCCCCACCCCTTGGCGTGCATCCTGCGCTCAGGAATCACCTCGCGATCAGAGTGTGCGAGCTTCTCGATCAGCCAGATGTCCTGGAGAAGAGCCGGACCACGATGGCCAGCTGTCAAAATATTTGTGTTGCCCGGTACGGGTGAACCAGTTGCATTGGTAAAGCGTTCGGTCTTTGACATGATCAAATTTCACTTCAGAAGTTCTGTATTGCAAGTTGGTATTTTGAACGGAAACCGGGCGTTCTGGGCGCCCGCTCAGGTTTTTCTCAGCCCTTCCACTGCGAACCGCGGATGACGCTGCAGAAATTGATGCGCTGGAACTCTGGGTCCTTGTCGGCCAGCACATCCGCCTTTACATTGCCGAATGTCGTCTCCGGCTTCTGCCTGATGCCGCCGTAAAAGGCCTGGATGATATCTTCCTTGAAATGCTCGGTGCGCGGATATGCGCCGACGATTGCCTGGCGATCAGAGTCGGAGAATTCCGAGTAGGCAATTCCAAGAACATCCATTTCTACGCCATTGGTCAATAGCGCAACCACCGGATGCATGTACTGCGGAATTCCCGGCGTAGTGTGCAGTGCAATGGCTGTCCACACCGTATCGATTTCCGGCTGAGAAATATTGCGCTGGCGCAGGAACCCTCGTGCAGCATTTGCACCATCCACTTCGAACCGGTCTGACTCACTGCTGTACCGCGGAGTCAACCCCATGTCGTGGAACATCGCGGCAACGTAAAGCAGTTCGGGATCGAACTTCAGTCGGCGCCTTTTTCCCGCAAGCGAGGCGAAATAATACACACGAGTCGAGTGGTTGAACAGCAACGTAGACTCGGTGTCATGCACCAACTCCGTGGCTTCTCGAGCGAGTTTGCTGTCGGGGATCATCACCCCTGAGATCGAGGTTCCCTTTGCCCGGTCTTTTGTTGTTGCGGACATATTGAATCTCCATGCAATTCCAGTGCATGTCCTCTTCCAAAGGACGTCAACGGCCATCGCGTGCGAATTCGTCGAAGAGGCCTGTTCTCACTCGATGAACGGCATGGGTCGATCTACTGCAGCGGTTGATGTGTCGAGATGGGGACTCGCTGTCAAAATATGGACTCGGCAGGGAGCAATAGCCTTCCAACGTAGTGAATACTCGTAACTCACGCAGGTGGCGCTCAAAATGCTCATCTGAACTGGCAATCGATTTGAACGGCAGGTCCGAAGTTGCGCCGCAACGAATTTCAAGACACGGACTCAGCTTGTGAGGTGTGGCGAATATCGCAATCGCAATCTTCGTTTCATCAGAAGGAGCGTCGAGATGAAGTACAGGAAACTTGGGAATACCGGACTTATCGTCAGCAGCGTGGCACTTGGCACGATGCAGTTCGGTGGCAAGATGAACATGGGCAATCTGGGTAAGGAGGAAACAACGCGCATGGTGAAGCTAGCCCTGGACAGGGGAATCAACTTCATCGATACAGCGGACGTTTATAGCCTTGGGGAGAGCGAGACTCTGGTGGGAAATGCCTTGAAGGGCGTGAGGAACGAGATTGTTCTTGCCACAAAAGTCCGACTGCCTATGAACGGGAATTTCAACCGCAGCGGCGCGACTCGCGTGAACATCATGCACGAAGTAGAGGCCAGCCTCCGACGGCTGCAGACCGACTATCTCGACCTCTACCAGATCCATGGATGGGACAGCAACACGCCGCTCGAGGAAACTCTACGGACGCTCGACGATCTTGTGCGCCAGGGGAAGGTGCGCTACATCGGGCTGTCCAACTTTTTGTCCTGGCAGGCAGCCACGGCGGTCATGCTGCAGGATCAGCTGGGGTTGGAGAAATACGTAACGGCGCAGATGTACTACAGCCTCGTTGGCCGGGGTCTCGAATACGAGTTCCAATCGTTTGCCGAGTATCACAACATCGGCATCCTGGTCTGGAGCCCGCTGGCTGGCGGATTTCTGTCAGGCAAATACACTCGCGCTAACCCTGCTCCCGGCGGCACACGTTTCGCCGAAGCGGGCAATTTCGTGCCCTTCGACAGAGAGATGGGCTACGGCGTCTTAGATGAATTGAAGGAAGTAGCCAATCGACATGACGCGACCCCGGCTCGGGTGGCGCTCGCATGGGTATTGGGACGGGCGGCCGTCAGCAGTGTGATCATCGCCGCCCGGAAGCCCGAGCAACTGGAAGATAACGTCCGTGCGGTAGACCTGCAGCTCTCGGGCGACGACGTCCGGCGCTTAGACGCGGTATCGGACCCCGGCGTTCCGTATCCCAAGTGGATGGTCCTGCAACTCGATACCGCGGAAGATCCTCGGTCGAAGGTGCTCCATCCGGAGCGCTACGAGGATGGTGATACCTGGACGGACCTGCGCCAGACTCGTTGGTCCGCCTGAAAACACTGCCACGAACCAGTGGGCCACAGGTTGATGGCGACGGTGGAGAGTCTCCGGCGGCTTGAGCACGAATACTCTCTCGCGGCGGAGCCGCCGTCGAATCTGATGGCCTCGGCCAGATTCACCGTGCCGATCGTATCCGCGTGAACCCCACAGAGATGGCTCTCTCTTGTTAAAGTTTTTCCGCGCCGCGGAAGCCTTGAAAGCGTGAGAGAAGTGTGTAAGCGAAAGCGCCGACTCATCTGCACTCTACTACGCTCGATTCGTTCTCTCGCCCCGCTGTGGTGATTGGAGGAACGACGTGATGTGGAACATCTGGTTACGCGCGTTCCACACCTTCCTCTCGACTTCCGTGCTCGCTCTTTGCTCTCTCCCGATGTACGGCCAGACAGCCGATACCGGAGCGATCGCCGGCCCCGTGAGCGACCCCGGTGGAGCGCTGGTCGCGCGTGCGGTAACGGTCGCCAAGAGTCAGGCCACACTAGAATTGCGCGATCTTGCTACGGATGCGTGGGGTGGCGGACGGGCTCGCAGTACCGCTGAAGCCGGGTGGTGCCGGTGGAGGGAAGGGGCCTTAAGTTAAAGACGAACGCAAGGACTCCTCGGGGAACTGAAGCTCTCCGAGGAATGCAGGGGGCCTAGCGCG
Organism: Terriglobales bacterium; assembly: GCA_035567895.1. Lineage (NCBI taxonomy): Bacteria > Pseudomonadati > Acidobacteriota > Terriglobia > Terriglobales > Terriglobales bacterium. The sequence goes on from DATMPC010000016.1 coordinate 5,599, forward strand.
TCGCGTCGTCGTCAATCCAGTATTCGCGTCGGGAGGTTAGCACCAACTGCGGACGACCCTTGGTCTCCACATGAAGCGCATGCGGTCCGGGCGTGGGCGTTGTCGGGCGGAAACTCAATACATAATAGTTGGGCAGATCGTTCGACAACGCGATGAGACCAGCCTTCAGATCCTTGGCATCGTGGAAGTGAAAGAACTCGCCTCCGGAGAGCTGCGCGATCGCTTCGGCGGTCTTGGTGCGCAGCGCATCGCGTGCGGTCAGAAAGGTCATGGTAGCCAGCCGAAGAGGTGGAGCGAGCTGGCTGATGCAGTCGAGCACCTGCTTGCTGTAGTGCCCTTCGTACTCGGAATCGGCTCCATTGCGACTGAAGCAGCCGTGCGCAGGCCCTGGCTCTGTGCTCCCAAACCCGAACTTTGATGCCTCATGGGAGACCGCAGAGCGTGTACTGGAAAAGCCGAAGCTGTACATCGCTGTATTGGTGTCGCTGATGAGGCGCAGAGTTTCATCAAGCGTTGTCTTACTGCCCTGATCGATGGTTTCACTGAGCAGCAGAATCGCACGGCGAAAGCGCGGGGGCTGTACCCGCAGCTGCGCGATGGCCAATGCGATACCATCCAGAATGGCTGCTCCCTGATCACCTTCGTTCAGGCCGGCAAGCTGCCGGGAGGCATCGGCCGTGGTTGGCGTAAAAGGCATAAGAAGATGGGGTAAGCTGTCGAAGCCAATGACGGCGATGCGGTGTTCCACGTTGCCGATCAGCGCGTCGAGGATCGAATCGAGCTGGCGGTAGTCACTAAGATGCCGCGCTCCGGCACCCCCCGTTTCGACAACGATCGCCAACGCCAGCGGCTGCGAGTCGGTGTCCTGATCAAGGTTGAGGTGCTGCGGTACGCCATTGTCGGTGACGAGGAAGTCGTCAGCCGTGAGTCCAAAGACTACTTCTCCCCCCTTGGCCTTCAGGAGTATCGGTACTTCCACCAAAGTGGAGCGCACGGTCAGGGTGGGCTGGCCGTTATCACTCTGCTGTGCGTTTACGACCACGGCGGCGAGGCAGAGTAAGAGAAATAGCATGAAGGCAGATCTCGTAACTAAGCCTTCATTGTAAGCGCGACCGCACGCTCTGGCAGACCTGCCCGGCAGGTTTTCTGACGGTGATCCAGGACCCGCGAGTCCCAGCATGTTCCGAAGATCGGGCTATCGGTTGACGCGAACAGGCGCTCAGCGACCCGTCGATGAGTTGTAACGGCGGTGTTATGACAAATTCATAAGGGTTGAGGGAGGCGTCGCCTTGCTCAGCTTTTGCCCCGAATCGTGGAACCCGGGATCTATTCCATTTTTCCAGCGGCCGGACCCACCCGGTGGCCTGCTTGCTCTTGGCCGCCATCCTGGCGGCGGTTGAAAGCTGCCGCCGGCTCATCCCGGTGCTCGACTACCTCGGCACCATCCTCCCCGGGCTCGCCAACACGCCCATCCAGCGCGTCCCCGAACTCACACCCACAGCTTGGATCCACTCGCGGAAAGTAAGTGTCAGACCAAACACACGGTTGACAAATTGAATCCGCAGCCAGCTTGACTTCACCACTTCACCAGCAATTTTTGGGGCGGCGGAACCTTGATTTCGCCAATTATCCCCGTCCAGCGTTGGCAAAGCGGTAAATCCAGCTTTCGTTCTGGGCGGATTACTTCCTGTTTGCCTGTCAGAGCGGAACTGTGCCAATCGATCCACGCTTCGCGACCAGGCGGGAGCAACACCTCGCGGGCCGTATGGTAAGCTTGAAAAAGCGTGAGGGACGCTTCCGGTCCGCGGAAAGGGTAGAAGCCCACCTGCAGTTCAATCTGGTTTCGCGATACTTCTTTCAGCCCGAAATTGCGGACGGCGGGCACTCGATGAAAGGAGTTCGCAATGTCGAATCAGTTCTCTGGCACCGCGCGCGCCCTTCCTGATCGCCCCAACCTCCGTCACCTGAAGGATCAGGCTAAGGACCTATTGAAGGCGGGCAATGCTCGCGCTCTCTCCGATGCACAACTCCAAATCGCTCGTGAATACGGATTCCCGAGCTGGCCCAAACTGAAAGCGCACATCGATTCGCTTGAAGAAGCTGGACAGCTTAAGGATGCGATCGACCGTAACAATCTGCCCCTAGTCCAATCCATGATGCTGCGAAATCCGGCGTTGCATAAGGCTCCGCTGGGCTATGCCAAGGACGGACCGCTCACCTGGGTAGCCGAGTGCAGAGTGCCTCGGGTACCACCGGACCAGACCCGTTTAGCCATGGCGAAATGGATGATCGAGACCGGGTCAGACGTACATCAGGGAGGCGATGCGCCCCTGATGCGCGCCGCACTCTCCAGCGAACGAATTCCGATGATGGAATTGCTCGTGGCTCATGGCGCGGACCTCAACGCAGCCTGGCACGGCGACTATCCCATCCTCTTTGCCGCCTGCGAGGCGCTTAACCTCGGGACTTTACACTGGCTGTTGGAGCATGGCGCGGATCCCAATTGCGGGAGCGAGGCGTTATGGAGGGCACGAGGCATCCCTCACCCGGGTACGGCGCTCGACTATTTGCTGGGCGCCTACGTCCGAGATCCCGAAGTGCTGGGCGCCTGCATTGAAGTCCTTCTTCGCGCCGGCGGAAAATCCAAGCATGAGTCTCCTGCGGTGCTGGCGGTGATTCGCGGCCGCGTGACCGAATTGGCCGAACTGCTGGACGCAAGTCCAGCTCTGATCCACCAACGATTTCCTGGACTCGATTTTGGTGCAACGGCAGCTCGCATGCTCACCCTGCGGGGTGGAACGCTGCTCCACGTGGCCGCCGAGTTTCAAAGCCTCGATGCGGCACGGCTATTGCTGGATCGTGGTGCTGACGCCAATGCAGCAGCGATGCTGGACGAAGCCGGCGTTGGCGGCCAGACACCCATATTCCACGCGGCGACACAGCGGGAGGACGCTGGGCTTCCGCTTGTCCAATTGTTGGTGGAGCGAGGCGCCGATCCTACGGTCCGCGCAAGACTCCCAGGACACTATGAGGCTCCAGGGGAAGTGGTGGAATGCACGCCCCTTGAGTACGCGCTGCTATTTCCGGGAGGCCAGGGACCAACGGTCGCCTATCTGAGGAGTCAGCACTATGGACTCTCGTCGGGGCATCGCGCGAATAACGCCTGACCGACGGCGCAGGGTAGAGCAAAGTGGCGCAACCCCGAGTGGTCAACAAACAGGAAGCGCGCGGCTCACGCTAGCAGCCCAGCGGGTAGCGGATGGCCGAGTGCTTCGCCTTATCAAGGCGATGCTCAAGGCGGGAAGCTACGGCAAAGGGCAGCTCTTTCCGACCGAGCGGGGCACTCCACAAGGAGGGGTAGTCACTCCCCTTACACAAAAGGTAATTTGAGCCGGCTGTCTGGCTTGGCGGCGTAGAAGCGCCTCGCGGTGGACCCGAGAGGACGGAAATGCTATGGCGAATGGTGATGGTGTCGTCTCCGATCAGGATATCTTTCCCTACGAGCCGCACGATGCGCTGGCGTTCCGTGATACTCAGCGTATCAGCAGCACCGTGTAGCCGAGCGAGGGAGCGAGGAACGCGGTGAGGGTCTCCGCCAAACGAAGGAGGGCCGCTTGATCATTAGCCTGGTCCGCGATGGCTTGCAACTCAGCGCGGAGCACTTGTTCGCGCTGACGTAGCGCGGGCATACGCTCCCGCAACTGTTCGATCGACAACGCGGAAACAGGGCCTGACAATCTCTAAACTCGCTCCCCGCCCGCCGTCAACCGTGTGTTTGGCCGTGCGGATACGGTCCAGTTACCACACCTCACAGCAGGCCTTCGGGCGAAAGCTGAGTCTTTTCCGAGAGCGGATGCGGGAAATCTGCCAGTCCGATTCGATGACCGGGAACAGGAAAAAGGACCAAGCCAAACCGGACTGAGGTGGCGCGGCGAAAGCCGAACCGAATCTCACCGGGAGACTACAGTCGCTGCCCCGACTCTACTCGCCATTGCACCATTGCACTCATCAGCCACTAGTCAAAATATTTCCTCGTGCTCATTTGGGTGGGTGGCAGGGGGAGCACCTTTAGTGTTTGAAATTCGTACTAACGAGGTCTCTAGGCCGAAGTTGACTGCATACTACTTCGGCAGGGACGTTTCCACATGTCCGGCAGGAAGAGTCGCACGCACCAATGTGCCGCTCTCCTTCGAATCAACTTCCAGCTTGCCTCCCAGTTGCCGCATGCGCTCGTTCATGCCCCGTAATCCTACTCCGAGAGCACCCAGCCAGTCCTTGCCAGCCTGATCCAGTAACTGTTTAGGGATGCCGTTCCCCTTATCTTCAATTTCAAGAACGCACCACCCTTCTTTCTTCAAGAGTCGAACATCAGCCGTTCGGCTTCCTGAATGGCGATGAACATTGGTCAGACTCTCTTGCAGAACCCGGAACAGTGCTAATTCAGACTCACGGGCAAGACGACCGAAATCCGATTCGACAGCAAAGTTGGTCTTAATTGAGCTTCGGGTAGAAAATCCGTCGAGATACCACGGAATGGCCGATTTCAGGCCCATCTCTTCGAGCATTGGAGGGTAGAGAAGATACGAAACGGTACGCACTTCCTTAATTGCATCCTCTGTAAGGCGAATGCACTCGGCAACGTCCTGAACGACTGCCTTGTCGTCTTGCGCTACCAATGTCGCAACGCCATCCAACTTCATCTTGAGCACCGCAAGATATTGCCCGAGGCTGTCGTGAAGGTCTCTTCCAATGCGTCTTCGTTCTTCATCTTGAGTGCGAAGAAGATGAAGCGATAGTTCTCGGAGAGATTCCTCAGACTTTTGCAATTCCCGCTGCGCTTCACGTCTTTCCGCCACTTCCTTTTCCAAGAGTCGACTTGCTTGCATTCGCTCCGTGAAATCTCTAGTAACCTTCGCGAAACCGATCAGCTTGCCAGAAGCCTCTCTCACTGGCGTGATGATGACATTCGCCCAAAAACGCGATCCGTCCTTTCGTATCCGCCAGCCTTCGTCTTCGAATCGACCCTCTTTCTGCGCGACCTCCAATTCCCATTGTGGCTTCCTGTTTCGTATGTCTTCTTCCGGATAAAATTGCGAGAAATGCTTGCCAATAATCTCTCCGGCTGTGTACTGCTTGATGCGTTTCGCTCCCGCATTCCACGTACTGACTTTCCCCGAGGGGTCGAGCATGAAAATTGCGTAGTCCTGTACGGTCTCTACGAGTAACCGGAACTGAGCTTCCCCTTGCCGCGATTCCATTTCTTTTTCAAGGATTTGAGCCTTTTGCTGAAGTTCAGCGATGGTACGGAGTCGCTCCTTTTCGCTGCTCAATCCTAAATAACTCTCGCTAGGCACAACGCCAGAATGTTGGCTGCACATCTTCAAGAAAGGCTCGATGTGCCTCTGATTGTCGAACCCGGTGATCGGGTACGCACAAAGAAGCGAAAACGAGTAGTTCTTGGCCAAGTCATTCCAAAGTTGCTCGACTCGGACAGCTTCTTGCGGTTTTCCCTGAGCCCACAATAATGCGACAAGTTCTCCAAACGCAGCAATGCGACAGGCCTCACCATGAACTACGTCTCTTAGACGCCGCAGAACACCTCCGATAATGTTGAGAAAGCGATCCTCATCGACTGCCCCATTTACCATGAATCGCGGTAATGTTTCGTTGGCATCGAGAGTTACGTACCGACCTTGAAGCGCCGACTTAGCCGTATCCAGCCCGACCTCAGACAACCGTCTTTCGAGCGCGATACGATGAGCGGCCGTTGCTATGACCACAGCAGCATCACCGACCGCGAGCGCACCGCCGACGAATCGACACAAGACGTCCGTAAGAAAAACGTCGTCCGTATACAACTGAACGACGTGCCCATCGCGAGCATGATCTGGCGTGTGGCTCAGTGAGGGCACGATTTGCACGCTTGAATTTGACAAAGC
>DATMPC010000017.1 GCA_035567895.1 Terriglobales bacterium
GATCGCCGAACTAAAAGACAAGCTCGCACAGGAAAAACTCTATTTGGAAGATGAAATTCGAGGCGAGCTGGACTTTGAAGGAATTGTGGGGCAGAGTTCCGCTCTCCGTCATGTGTTGAATCTGGTGGAAACCGTGGCTCCCAGCGACTCCACGGTGTTGCTTCTCGGGGAAACCGGCACAGGCAAGGAATTGATCGCACGAGCGATCCATGAGCGCAGCCGGCGCAAGGAGCGGGCCCTTGTAAAGCTCAACTGCGCCGCGATTCCGACCGGACTACTCGAGAGCGAGCTTTTTGGGCATGAACGAGGCGCCTTCACTGGCGCGATTGCACACAAAGTTGGGAGACTTGAACTTGCCGATCAAGGCACGCTGTTTCTCGACGAGGTGGGCGATATTCCGATTGAGATTCAGCCGAAGCTGTTGCGCGCTTTGCAGGAACGCGAGTTTGAACGGCTGGGCAGCAACCGAACCAAGCAGGTGGATGTGCGGCTGGTAGCGGCCACCAATCGCGATCTCGAAAGAATGATGGAGCATCGCGAGTTCCGCAGCGACTTGTACTATCGCCTGAACGTGTTTCCGATTCGCATCCCGCCTTTGCGTGAACGCCCGGAGGATATTCTCCTCTTGGTCCGCTACTTCACCCAGAAGTATGGCCGCCGCATGCAGAAGCAGATCGAATCTATTCCCATTGCGGCCATGAGGAAGCTCTCCAGCTGGCATTGGCCGGGAAATATTCGTGAGCTGGAAAATTTCATCGAGCGTTCAGTGATCCTTACACATGGGACGGCGCTGCAAGCCCCGATCAGTGAACTGACCAATAATGGCCGGACCCTTCCTGTGAGGGATACGCGCGAAGCCAATGAGCGCAATGAGATTGTCCGCATCCTGAAAGTCACTAACGGGCGAGTAGCAGGCCCTGACGGTGCCGCAGCACGCATGGACATCAAGCGCACGACGCTGATCTACCGCATGAAGAAGTTGGGCATCGAGCCGCGAAAAATATCGTGACCCTCTATCAAGCAGGCCTTGTCGAATAACCAATAACCACTGAATCAAAGATCGCGAAGCCTCGGCATGACAGGCGCCGATTCAGGGTGCACTCTCGAACCAAGCGTCTGGCTGGGACTTGTATCGGCTCTCCTGCATTCAACACAAGGCCGCCTACCTTTCTCCCTCTTGAGTCACTTCTGCGGAAGAACTGACCGGAGCCCCTTGCATTTTTCTGAACCGTCAGGATTTCTGAAAGCTCAGCATTTTCCTGCACGGTAAAGCTACGCCGATTCAACGAATTGCGTTGGCACACCAGTTGCTTTAACCCACGATGACCGACGCTTCAATCGAGACGAGTGGACGCCAATGCGCGAGACGCTGAAAATTAAGCTGATTCTTTGTCCCATTGATTTCTCAGAGTTCTCGGTAAGCGCATATCAATATGCGCTATCGGTGGCCGAGCACTACCAAGCCAAGTTAGTGGCGCAGCATATCGTCGAGCTATGGCGGCATCCTTCTGCCGACTTCGCTGCCTCTGCGAGAGTCTATGAGGAGTACAGCCAGGCGCTTCGCGAGCGCGGCAAGAAGCAACTGCAGGAATTCGTTGAGAACCATACCCACGATGAAATTCAGCCGGAGCTCGTGGTGCAAATAGGGGTAGCCGCAGACTCTATTTTGTCGTTTGCACAATTGCAGAAAGCGGACGTGATCGTCATGGGAACGCATGGCCGGCGAGGATTTGACCGCCTGATGCTGGGGTCGGTGACCGACCGGGTGATGCGCATGGCTCCCTGCCCGGTGCTGGCAGCAAGCAAGCCGCCGCACGACTCTGTGGCCGCAGCTAAAGAGCGGGGCGGCGTCCACCACTTGAGTCGAATTCTTTTCTGTGCGGATTTCTCCGAGAATTCAGAGCGGGCTTTGAAATATGCGATCTCTGCAACAGCAGAGTACGACGCCGAGCTCACCTTGCTGCACGTGTTGGAGGGGGTCCCAGGTCCGGCCAAGACGGAGGAGGCCATAGCGGCAGCGGCGGAACGACTGGATGAGCTGATTCCACCGGAGGGACGCAAGACGCTCAAGATTAAGGCGGCGGTGCGCATCGGAAAACCATACGCGCAAATCATTCAACTCGCCCTGGAAACGCAAATTGACCTGGTGACCATGGGAGTGCGTGGCCGTGGCGCCTTGGATGTAGCGGTGTTTGGTTCGACAACCTATCGGGTGATGCAGTTGGGATCCTGCCCCGTTCTCGCCGTCCATTCATAAGGAGAACACAGGTGGTGAAATCGGGAAACGTAGCTACAAACGCAGGGACGGACGCCGCAACACGAGGATTTGTTGAAACACGAGACCGTTCGGTCTCATCTGTTATTTGGACTTCGCACGATCGGTTCGCGATTGGAGTATAGGGAGTTCTACTTATGTGGATTGTTCGAGTCGCTCTGGACCGGCCGTATACGTTCATCGTTCTTGCCGTACTCATTTTGGTTCTGAGCCCGGTCATGATCTTGCGCACGCCGACCGATATCTTTCCGAACATTGATATCCCGGTGGTCGCGGTGGGATGGCAGTACACCGGCATGAACCCGGAGGAATTAGAAGGCCGGCTCACCAACACATATGAGCGACTGCTAACGACCGTCGTCGACAATATCGAACACATCGAATCGACC
>DATMPC010000018.1 GCA_035567895.1 Terriglobales bacterium
GGCCGTGGAACGCGGCACGGGCGAAGCTCCGGGAGGTCGAAGCTGGAAAGAGCGCCAGTGGATGTCCAGTTCGTAGTGGTCGCTCAGTTTTTCCACGGCGAGAGTCGCCAGGAAACAGTAAGGGCACGCGAAATCGGTCCAGGCATGGAGGAGGAGAGCCATACAACGAGTCCTTCCTTCCGTTCTAATAGGAAAGACTGTAGCCCGGGATAACGACAAAAGGCAAAGGAAGAATACTACTAGAGGAGTGAATTACGGGCCTTGCAAAAGTGGGAATCGCACCGCCGGGCAATCCTGCGAAGTCCGAAATATCTCCGCCCAAGAGATTTCAGAAGCACCCCGCCCCGTTGCAAGCAACGAATCGTTTTGCGTCTTCGCAGGATTGCTCGAAAGTGCGCGAGAACAATACCTACATCTGAAAAGAGTCAACCAACAAGACGTACAGGACTCGGAGACAGCTTGTAACTGAAGAGAGTATGAGTGGGGGAAAAGCAGTTGTCACCTGTCAGAAGTACCAGTTCTCAGAAAATAAGTAAATCGGTTTATTGCAGCCAAGAGCACGCCTAGCTGCTAGGTAGGTCTCCTAGGGCACATCGAGCTCAAGCGAGAACACGTCGCGATCCACGCCTGGTAAAACACAAAACGCGAATCGCTGGACCACGCCACTGGGCTCAGCACATTGCCGTGTACGATCACGGTCCACTTCTGCGACGACCACTCGCAATCTTCATCTGATCGGCCAGAGCTGCGCCGCCGGCTCTCAAGTTTGTCTTGGGTTGTTGTAGGGACGGCCTTCCGAGGCCGTACGCCGACACAAATCCTGGTCTATCTTCAATCGCCTGTGTTTGTCTTCGCTTTAGCGCTGGCTTTTATCCCAGCCGATCCCCTCACTCTTCCTCTGTGTCTTCTGTGGTGAACGTTCTCTCTGATCTGCCCGCCCGCTTGACAGAACTCGCCTCCATGAGCCAAGCGTCCCGAAGAATCCCCTCGCGCAGCTCGTGTGCCGCTAAGACCTTCACTCTTCGAATCCGCATTTCTCATAGCACCGAATCGCGCGCAGATTCGTGATGTGAGGATCAAGAATAGCATTGCGCGCGCCCTTGGCCTGAAACAGATACCGCAGCAGCAACAAAATCGATCGTGTGCCCAAGCCGCGATTCCAGCACGAAATTTCGCCAATGAACTGGTCGATTCCGTATACCGCCTCGAGGCATTCATCCGCCCGAAGGCCGTACGAGTTGCGCGATTCCTCGCCAACGAGATAGAACTGCATGTAGCCGATCGGCGCGGATTGCAGGATGATCAGGCAGGGGGTAACGTCTTCTTCGTCGTGAATGCGCGGTGCATACTCAGACTCGATTTGCTCGAGCGCCAGTGGGTGGTCGCGCCCCTCATGAAATTCCAGCACGCGAGGATCGCTGAGCCACTTGGACATCACTTGGTAGTCACCAGGTTCGTCGCGCATCAGCGGATCGCGACCTCAGCGTCACTGATCAGCACCGACATTCTGATTGAGAAAGATACCAGAGATGTGGGTTCCGGAAGCAACGGAGCGAGGACCCAGCCAGCGTGAGTGAGGCAATGGAAAATTTGAGGGTCGTGCTGGTGGCAACGCGCAATCCCCTGAACCTGGGTGCGGCTGCACGCGCGATGAGTAACTTTGGCGCCCTGCATCTGCGCGTGGTCAAGCCATACGAGAAAGCTTATCGGGAATCGGTGTCGGCGGTCGGCGCGTCGGCCGTGATGAAGTCCGCGGAAGAGTTCGCCACCGTCCCGGAAGCCATAGTGGATTGCGCCCTCGTAGTGGGAACGACAGCGGTAGGGAATCGCGATCTGCGGCAACCCCTGATCGGACTGCAGGAGGCGGCACATCTGATTCGGCAGCGCATGAAGAACAGTCGGGTGGGCCTGCTGTTCGGGTCAGAAAAACGCGGATTGTCGAATGACGATATGAGCTATTGCCACTGGCTGTTGCAAATCCCGACGAGAGAAGAACATCGGTCCATGAATTTGGGCCAGGCCGTGGCCGTGTGTTTATATGAACTGTCAAAAAACGAAATTGGAAAATCAAAAGTAGAAAATGAAAGTCCCAATACCGCGGATGAGAAACACTTTGCCGAGATGGAGACCGTGGAACGCGTCACCAGGGCTTGGCTCGAAGCACTGCAACGCAGCGGATATGTTGGCGCGCGCGCCCGGAGCACCTCGGAAGAGAAGCTCCGCAGGATGCTGCGCAGGTTTACGTGGGAAGAAGCGGACGCAGAAGTCGTGCTGGGCATGATGAAGAAAATCGCTGCGAAGTTGAACAAGGAATAACATAGGCGGCGTGAGCGCGCGAAATCATCCCCACCCAGCCGAAATTCAATGTGGCGGCAGACACAGCACAAGACGCGTGGGCGGAAGATGCAATTTGACGGCGAGCTGAGGCCTATGCCGCGGGTACTCTGCGCATCTTTGGCGCGCAGACCACCATCAGTAACACCCCAAGCGCCAGAAGTCCCAAGCTCGCGGGTTCCGGCGTGGCCGCGGGCAGTATCTGGCCGCGAATCTCCCCGCCCGGAAACTCGGCATCGTGGACGTTGAAATACATCATGCCTGCTTCAAGTTCGGCTACCTGCGCAGGGGTGATCGCAAATGTCTGCTCGGGAATAGAGCCCGACGTCACGTTCGGCACGCCAGTGAAGGGAAACAGTACTGCAGCATTGGAGCCTGGCGGCGCGCAACAATGGATATGGCTTACGGTCGCCGGACCACCTATCAGGCCTGTCCAGTTTTCATTCACGGTAATCATCGTCTGTGCAGTATTGAGAATCACCATGCCGAAACCTGTAGCGGTGCTTGCCGTAGGTTCCTGAGCTCCGTCGAGAGTTGCCGTAAAGATGCTGTCGGCTCGCAGCGTTTGGGCCAAGAACAAGACACCTAAAACAAATACAACAACAAGAACACGTCTCATGAATCACCTCCGCGCGGAGGCCGGTATTGTACGTGAAATTGAGTGAATGTAAAGTAGATTTGCAACCCAATGTAAGAAATTTCCCGCAACGTGCTCCACACGCCGCCGCTGCGTGTGCGGCCTTACGCTCTAAAGTGACCTGGACGCTCACAATTTACCGCTGCTAGCCGCCCGCGATCGCCCCAATGATAAGCACAGGTTCCTTGCCGGACGTGACCGCCTCCGGGAGCGCAGCATCCGGTGATTCGTGCGACAGGTCTTCCCCGCAAGCGAAGAATCGCAGGAAGGCGCGGCGCTCTTGCGTGACGTGGTCGCGAATAGTCCCTCGCAGCATCGGATATTGCGCCTCCAATGCGTCGAGCACCGCTCGCAGCGTCACCGGTGCCACAACATCGAGTTGCACTTCGCCGCTAACGTGCGCCAGCGAGCGCAAATGCGGCGGTAGCTCCACTAGGATCATGCTAATGTCTGCACCTCGACCGAATAAACGGCCGGCAGATCGCGCACGATCGGAGACCACGTGTCACCGGCATCCGGCGAGCAATACACTTGGCCCCCAGATGTGCCGAAGTAGATCCCGCACTTATCCAGCGAGTCCACCGCCATCGCGTCCCGCAGCACGTTCACATAACAATCCTTCTGCGGCAGGCCTTTCGACAGTTCTTCCCATTCGTTTCCCCCAGACCGGCTGCGA
>DATMPC010000019.1 GCA_035567895.1 Terriglobales bacterium
CGTCCGGCAACAGAACCGCTTTCCAATCTGGAACAGTGGGATGATTTCGTCGAAGGCCGCTACAAGGAAGGCAAGTCGGAATCGGAGTTCCGCCAGTACGACGAAAAAGCAACTCCCGGAGTCGCGGAGTTCTACCGGCTGAATCATCAATATCAGACAGTCGACTATGTGCTCGAAAAGGAAAAGCAGCACTTCGGCCTCAAGCGCGGGAAAAAGAGCGTTTGGGAGGCGGCTGAATATCTGAACACACTAGTCGACGACAGCGATCCCGATACCGACCTCACACAGCTCGAGCACCTGCTGCAGACCTCCGAGGCAATCCGCCGTGATGGTCATCCGCGCTGGATGGTTCTAGTGGGCTTTGTTCACGATCTGGGCAAATGTCTTTGTCTCTATGGCGAACCACAGTGGGGCGTGGTTGGAGATACGTTCCCCGTGGGTTGCGCTTGGGCTGACCAGATTGTTTTCCCCGAGTACTTCGCCAACAACCCGGACCGAAACGTTTCCAAGTACCAAAGGAAGGATGGAATCTACGAACCGAGCTGCGGCCTTGAAAACGTGCACATGTCCTTCGGGCATGACGGCTACATCGCAGAAGTGATGAAGCCGTACCTGCGCGATGAAGCTCTATACATGCTTCGCTTCCATTCCTTTTACGCATGGCACCGGCATGGCGCTTACCAACACCTGCAAAACGAAAAAGATCGGGCGATGCTCGAGTGGGTAAAGAAGTTCAATCCATACGACCTGTATTCAAAGGGTCATACCAAACCAAATCTCAAGGAATTGAAACCGTACTACGACGATCTTTTCGCGGAATTCTTACCAGAAAAGCTGGCTTGGTAATCAGGCCACCGAAATTTAACGGCACATACTCTCGAACTGGGGAAGTTCCAAGGCTCGTTGCGGGAGTGTTAAGCCCCTTTCTTTCATAGCGCCTTCCAATGATCGAGGCCGAAGCGCCTGATCGGAATGAGTAGCTCCTGAGCTTTACAACTGTGCAGGTCGAACCATCCAGTGGCTTCTTTCCGGAACAGCTCTTCCACAGGCAGGCCGGTGAACTCTTGTAGAGCAACGGATTGCTCAAATATTTTTTCTTTGGCTTGCAAGTTGTTGATGCGTCTTGCTGAAAAAATTTGGCGGGCAACGGACGAAACTTCCTTTTTCTGGGCAATTCCGGCATCATGCGCAAAGCAATGTCGCATGCACTTTCATTTCGGGAATGGAGTAGCCATGCGGAGTGCTTACATCCGGGCGGGGAACCGTCGGGCTGTGCCTTTCCGACACCTCGCTGCGGACAAGAGATAGATCACAGCAGCCGCTCGCGGCAACTTCGATCCCACCGAGATCCCATCATGCAGATGGGATCATCCCATGCCGATCCCACTGAGATTTGTGGGATATCCCACCGAGATCCCATCGCGTCCATGGGATCTTCGATGGGATCTCATGGGATCTCGTCGCGTAAGTCCTTTAGATCATGGGATCGAGTCAAAATAGATTTTTTGGACGACTTGGGCGCTGGGAGAGGCTCCTAGCATGCGACGGTCAATCGCGCGCAGATGCAGGCGAGACACCGCAGAACTCGTGTCGACCAAATTCACTGTTCATTCACTGTTATTTCCCTGGTCTCACTCGTTTTCTCCAGTATCCATGCGGGTTTGCCATTCGGAGAAAAAATTCGCTGTTCTTTTCGCTGTTAAATTCACTGATCTGAGCCTTAACAGTGAAAAAAGAGGGAATTTGGAGATTCACAGGATGGATGGCCCCGGAAGCAGCTTTGGACGAATCACCGGCGCCCAGGATCTTCGCATCGGTCAACTTTCTCTCAAGCTAGAGTCCGGGTTGGAGAGCAGTGCATTTTGTGCTGGCTGCTCTCCATCCTTCAAGAACTATTCGAAGCGCAGTGCTTCGATCGGATCGAGGCGAGCTGCTTTCCTTGCGGGATAGTAGCCAAACGCGATGCCGATCGCGGTTGAGAAGATCACGGCCGCTCCGACTGCGAGTACCGACACGGAAACACTCCAGTGCAGGACGTAGGTGATCAGCACCGAGCTGCCAATACCGACGAGAATTCCGATTGCGCCGCCGAGCAGGCTCAGTACTACGGACTCCAGAAGGAACTGGCGTTGTACGTCCTGTTCGGTAGCGCCGATGGCTACGCGAATACCGATTTCCCGCGTGCGCTCGGTTACTGACACCAGCATGATATTCATGATGCCGATGCCGCCTACGATCAGCGAGACGCCTGCAATCGATGCCAGCAGCATGGTCATTACTTGTGCAGACTGGTCGGCGAGTTCAGCTACGTCGGCCAGGTTGCGGATGGTGAAGTCGTCCGGATCGCCCTGGCGGATGCGGTGCCGGTCGCGCAGGATCTGCGTGATCTGGTCTTGCGCGGCATAGCTCTCCTGCTGCGACTTGGCGGAGACCATGATGTTGCGCAGCCAGTCCTGGCCGGTGATCTTCTTCTGCAGCGTGGTAATGGGGACGTAGATGCCGTCGTCCTGATCGCCGCCCATGCCTGATGTTCCCTTGGCGGTGAGCACTCCCACAACGGTAAAGGGCAGATTGCCGGCACGGATTGTTTGACCGACCGGATCGCTATTCCCAAACAGGTTCTGGCGTACGGTATCGCCGATTACGGCTACGTTGGCCGCAGTCCTTGCGTCGTCTTCGGTGAAGGAAGCGCCTCTCGCCATGTCCCACGCGCGGATGTCGAAATACTGCGGCTCAGTTCCCGTCACCGTGGTGGCCCAGTTCTGATTGCCGTAGACCAACTGCGTGCTCGCCGAAGAACTCGGAGCGGCATTGGCCACTGCAGGAGCCTCGCGCAGGATCGCGATTACATCGGAGGCAACCAGCGTCTGCGTGGCGCCGGCGCCGGTCCGCGTGCCGCCTTTGTTTACGCTGCCCGCGGAGATATAAAGAAGATTCGTCCCCATGGCGGCGATGCGATCCTGCACTTCCTTCTGCGCTCCATTGCCGATGCCGACCATCGCGATCACCGCTCCTACTCCAATGATGATTCCCAGCATAGTCAACGCTGAGCGCAGCTTGTTACGTGCGAGTGCCCGCAATGCGATTTTTAGAATTTCTACGAGTTCCATAACTTACCTTCAATCCTGTTCCACTGTGGGCATCTCGGCCAGTACCTCGGCTGCGCGCGGACGGTCCGTGACCATCTCATCGCGACGAATCTTGCCATCGCGGAATGTAATCACCCGCCGCGCAAATTGAGCGATGTCCAGCTCATGGGTGACCAGTATGATCGTGAGCCCTTCGTCATTCAGAGTTTGAAGAATGCTCATGATCTCAACCGACGTGCGGCTGTCGAGGTTTCCCGTCGGCTCGTCGGCCAGGAGAATCGACGGTTGATTGACTAGCGCCCTGGCGATCGCGACTCGCTGTTGCTGTCCGCCTGAGAGCTGCGACGGAAAATGGTCGAATCGCTCTCCCAGTCCCACCATTTCCAGTGCGTGCTTAGCGCGGCGCAGGCGCTCTTCGACGTCGAGCTTCGCATACAGCGTTGGTAACTCAACGTTCTCCAGCGCCGTGGTGCGGGCCAGCAGATTGAATCCCTGGAACACAAATCCAAGGCGTCGATTGCGAATGGCAGCCAGCTCCTTTTTCGGGAGCTGGGCTACATTCACGCCATCGAGGAAGTAGTCGCCCGAAGTGGGACGATCGAGGCAGCCCAGAATATTCATCAGCGTTGACTTGCCGCTGCCGCTCGACCCCATGATCGCGACGAACTCTCCCTTCGCGACGTCGAGGTTGATGCCGCGCAGGGCGTGCACCCGGTTTTCACCGAGCTGGTAGATCCGGTGCACGTCCTGAACGCGGATCGCTACGTACTCTTCCTGTGCTTCCTGTCTTACGAGTTCCTGTTCTGCAAGCATCGTTGTCATCACACACCTCCTAGCGTCCCATCCTGTTGCCGCCGCCACCCATACCACCGACACGCGGAGTGGCTGGCGATGCGTTGCTTCGCGCGGCCGACGCTGCTGGTTTGCTCGCGTCGGCTTTGCCGGTCACAATCACATCGCCAGCGTTCAATCCGCCCGCGACCACTTTTGTCACCGCTGTGTTCACGTGGTCGGTAAGGCCGGCGACGATCTGAACGGGAACAAGATTCTTGGTTCCGTCGAGTTTCCAGACCACCGCCTGCTGCGACTGCCGCCCCTTGCCGGAGGACTGAATGCCATTGGCCGCAAAGAGCTGCTGTAGTTTGTCGGCGCTCAGGTCGGGCTTGAAGCGCAGCGCAGCATTCGGAACTTCAATCACGTTTGCCGCTTGTGCCACGGGAATGGTCACGTAAGCGGTCATTCCCGGGAACAGCTTCTGCTGCGGATTGTCAAAGGCGATGACCGTGTCATACGTCACGACGTTTTGTACTGTGGTCGGATTCATACGAACTTGCTCTACCGTTCCACGGAAGACTTCGTTGGGAAATGCGTCGACGCTGAACGTTCCAGGCTGCCCCGGACGGATTTGTCCCACATCGGATTCATCGGTCTTTGCATAGACCCGCATCTTGGTCAAGTCCTGCGCGATGGTGAACAGCGTAGGCGCCTGCAAAGAAGCGGCGACGGTCTGGCCGACGTCGATGCTGCGCGCGGTCACCGTTCCATCGATCGGGGAACGAATAATGGTGTGATCAAGATTGGTTTGCGCCACCTTCACTGCGGCCAGCTTCTGCGCGACTTGCGCATTCGCCTGCTTTACCTGCGCGGCCGCCGACGCGACTCCAGCCTGATTGGATTCGGACGTAGCTTTGTCAATGTCAAGCTGCTGCGCCGCAATGACTCCTTCTTTCGCGAGGGCGTCGCTGCGCTCGTAGGCTTTCTGGGTCTGCGCGGCAGTAGCCTGAGCCTTCAGTAGTTCGGCTTTGGCCGCTGCCGCCGTGGCTTCAGCGTTCTGCAGATCGGCTTGCGCCTGGAGCAGAGCTCCCTGGAACAGCGCCGGATCGAGCTCAGCAACTACCTGACCCTTTTTCACTCTGGTATTGAAGTCGGCGTTGAGCTTCGAAATCGTGCCGGAAATCTGCGATCCGACCTGAACCGTAGTGACCGCGTCGATCGTGCCGGTCGCCTGCACCAACTGGCGGATGTCGCCCTGCTGCACGCGCTGCGTTGTGTATGCAGGCTTATCGCCTCCGCGCAGAGTAAAGGCACCCAGCGCCGCAATGGCGACGAATAGCGCCAAAATTACGATCCATTTACGTTGAATATGCTTCATTGCCCTTCCCTCGTACCCTGTTAGACCCATGAGTGGGGAGAACGACCGTTAAGACTCGGGAAAGACTATGTAAAGAACTCTAAAGCTGTGGTTCCAACGACTTAGAAGTTGCCTCTAATGCTTGTGACTTATTTAAACTGCCAACCGGAGATAGAGCCGTCCGCGACAATCGCCATGGAACGCATTCTCATCGTCGACGACGACGTAGATCTTTATCAGCTCGTCACCCAGTTCCTGGAGCCGGAAGGATTTCAGGTAGAGGCGGCGCATGATGGGCCAAAGGGGCTGGAGCGAGCCGTTTCCGGCGATTACAGCCTGATCGTGCTTGACCTCATGCTTCCCGATATGGGAGGTCTCGAGGTTTTGCGCAATCTGCGACTGAAATCGAACGTGCCGGTTCTGATCCTGACGGCACGCGGAGAAGATATTGACCGCATCGTTGGACTGGAAATCGGGGCTGACGACTATTTGCCCAAGCCATTCAATCCCAGAGAGCTGCTGGCGCGAATCCGTGCCATCCTGCGCAGAACGCGTGAAGCCGCAACTCGCGGGCCTGATGACAAGCTAAAGGTCGGCGACGTTGAGCTAGATCCTGGCACGCGCAAGGTGCAGCGCGCGGGCGAGAAGGTCGAGCTCACCGCAGTGGAGTTCAATTTGCTCGAGCAGTTGCTGCGCTCGGCCGGCCGGGTAGTCGAGCGCGAGAATCTCGCGCAGGAGGTATTGGGCCGCAAACTCTCGGCACTCGATCGGAGTCTGGATGTCCACGTGAGCAATCTGCGAAAGAAACTCGGCGACCGGTCTGACGGCGAAGAACGTATCCAGACTATCCGTGGCGTGGGTTACATCTATCCGTTGGCAGAGAAGAGCGCGAACTGAGTGATGAGGAGCATCTTTCTCAAGATCTTTCTCTGGTTCTGGCTCACCATGGTGCTCATCGCGCTAGCCTTTGCCGTTGTGCTGAATCTTGAAAGTGAAGTAAATCCTACACGTCAGTCGCTCACGGGAGATGCCGTAGCTTTGTACGCCTCATCTGCCGCCGAGGTATTCGAACGGCACGGAGCGCAAGCTGCGAGTGACTTTTTACGGCAGCTGAACCAAAGCTCGCACATTCGCGCTGTGCTGCTCAGCGATGACTTGCATAATCTTGCTGGCGACCTTGCAAATCCCGATTCGGATCTACTTGCGCAAGCGAAGTCGACTGGCCAAACTCAGATCGAAATGCATGGCAACTTTGCTTTTGCGGTTGCGCCAACTCAGAGCGTATCCGGCAAGCGTTACCTCTTCGCCGCGGAATTGCCGCGACGCGCTCCTGGGATCTTTCGTGGTACCTTGCGGCAACAGCTCTTGCGTTGGACCCTGGCCGTCCTGATCTCGGGCATGGTGTGTTACGCGCTCACGCGGTATCTCACGTACCCCGTTCTGCGTTTGCGCTCTGCCGCAAGCAGCATTGCTGCTGGCGACTTCGCAGCTCGCGCAGCACCTGGCCTGGGCAGCCGGCGCGATGAGATGGGCGAACTGGTACGCGACTTCAACCAAATGGCGGAGAGAATCCAGCGCCTGATGGACGCGCAACAGCAATTGCTTCGCGACATATCCCACGAACTGCGGTCGCCATTGGCGCGCTTGAATGTCGCCCTTGGGCTGGCAAGGAAATGGGCAGGAGAACAGGCTACCTCAGCGCTGGATCGCATCGAGCAGGAATCCGAGCGTCTGAACGAAATGATCGGCAGACTGCTCACGCTTGCTCGCGTCAAAGCGCTGGTGGATCCCCCTCAGCACGTTACGGTTTCACTGCGTGCGCTACTCGATCAGATTGCACAGGACGCTGGCTTCGAGGCCAGCGCTAAACATTGCCAAGTCCACGTGGAAGGCGCGGAAGACTGTGAAGTTCGAGGCTCACACGAACTTTTGCACAGCGCAATTGAGAATGTCGTTCGCAATTCGGTTCGTTATGCTCCCCCGGAAAGCAACATACAAATCGAGCTGAGATGTGATGGAAAGCTCTCCCGTGTAGTGGTGCGTGACCACGGACCTGGCGTGCCTGAGGCCGAGTTGTCCAAGATCTTTCGGCCGTTTTACCGGTTAAGCGATGCGCGCGAGCATCGCTCGGGTGGCACAGGCATCGGGCTCGCCATCACGCAAGAAGTTGCAAGATTGCACGGAGGTAGTGTGAGTGCGCGTAACGCTCAGCCCCACGGTCTGATGGTCGAAATTGAGCTTCCCCGAGCTAGCGTCTCATAAGCGATCTTGCGTGTGCTTGTTTCCTTACCGCAACTTGGCCCACGGACAATTTCGAATATACCCCGGGACCTCTGCGGAGCAGTATCTTCACGCCGGGAATATGAAGAATCTCCGGCCATGACCTTACGGTACCTATTCAGGCGGCGCTAGTCCGAGATACAACAGGGCTTACCAACACCTTATTTTGTAGAAGGAATCACCCCATGTGGAGTCCCTCCCGTCCAAATGGCAGTCCGTCGCAACCGTCAATCCCTGAACCTAAAACCTCTCCTGCGAGTGCGAGCGCTGCACCCGCGGTTAACCGTCCACGTTCGGACGAGCGCATCACATACATTGGCAAATCTCTCGTCATTAAGGGAGAAGTGAGCGGCTCCGAACCGCTTCACATCGAAGGCAAGATCGATGGACCGATCTCGCTCCCACAGTGCCACGTGGCCGTCGGGCGCGATGCCATCGTGAATTCCGATGTGCAAGCGGGCGAAGTGATAGTGCGGGGAACCTTAGACGGAAACATTACAGCAACCGATCGCGTGGAAGTCCATAGCGGTGGAAGCTTGACGGGAAACGTGTGCGCGGGGCGAATCAGCATCGAATATGGCGCCTTCTTCCAGGGGAAGGTGGACATGCGGCAGCCCGATCCCAAGGCGCATCTCGACACCTACAGTAGCAAGGCGGACTCGGGGAAAAAGTCGTCCGGCTCGGCAGAGCTGGACGGAGTTCCCGCTTTGTCGACCTACTGATTTTTCTTGCGCCAAGCCGCAGCGAGGGTCGAAAATTTCAGCATCAGTCTTTGTGACTGATTGATAACCA
>DATMPC010000020.1 GCA_035567895.1 Terriglobales bacterium
TCAAAGTAAGTTCTTAAGCGGGTCGCCGTTCGAGACCGAAGCGCGCTTCTTGAGAAAAGACGCGAAGTATCGCTGGTTTCTTTTGCGCTATAACCCCGTGCGAGATGAGCAAGGATGTGTCATTCGTTGGTATCTCGCGGCGACCGATATCGAGGATCACAAACAGGCTGAGCAACGCCTCCAGGAGGAGAACGTTGCGTTGCGCGAAGAAATCGATAGGGCATCGATGTTTGAGGAGATCGTTGGAATTTCCCCGGCCCTGCACGCGGTTCTCTCTCGTGTATCCAAAGTTGCACCAACGGATTCAACCGTTCTGATCACCGGCGAAACGGGAACTGGCAAGGAACTTGTGGCCCGCGCGATCCACAGGAGATCGCACCGCGCCTCGCGCGCTTTTGTCAGTGTCAACTGCGCAGCAATTCCCCACGACCTGATCGCATCAGAACTGTTCGGCCATGAAAAAGGTGCCTTCACGGGGGCAACGCAGCGGCGGCTAGGACGCTTTGAGTTGGCCGAAAGAGGCACCATCTTCCTCGATGAAGTCGGAGACCTTCCTGCCGACACCCAGACCGCTCTCTTGCGTGTCCTGCAGGAACACGAATTCGAGCGTGTCGGTGGTGCTGAAACCATTCGCGCGAATGTCCGGGTGATTGCTGCGACTAACCGTGATTTGGAAGCAGCAATCGCCGCAGGCTCGTTCCGGAGCGACCTCTTTTACCGGCTCAACGTTTTCCCGATCGAGGTGCCTCCTCTTCGGGAACGACAGGAAGACATTCCGGTCCTGGTTGAGTACTTCATCGACCGTTACGCGCAGAAAGCTGGAAAGAGCATCCGTGGGGTTACCAAGAAGAGCTTAGAATTGCTTCAATCGTACCCTTGGCCGGGTAACATTCGCGAATTGCAGAACGTCATCGAGCGATCGGTCATCGTGTGCGATACGGAGAATTTCACCGTGGATGAGAGTTGGCTTTCTCGACAGGCTGTGGCAAGCGAGCCGAAAGGGCACCTGAAGCTATCTCGAAAGCTTGCGACCCAAGAGAGAGAGATGATTGAGGCTGCCCTGCGCGAAAGCGGAGGACAGGTGGCTGGACCGTCAGGAGCTGCGGCCAAACTCGGCTTACCGGGATCTACCTTGGAATCAAAGATCAGGTCACTAAACATCAACAAGAAACTCTTCAGAGCTGTAAATCCTTTAGCAGATCGTCTTTAAATACATTCCCCAGCGAGCCCCTGAGCACGGTTGCGAAATTTCGCAATCGTTGCGACATTTCGCAATCTGAATGTTCGTCAAATTACCTAATTTCAACAGCTTGATATTGGCACCTCGATTGCCGTTACAAACATGCGTGACCGACGTCACACAGCCAAAAATTCTCAGGAGCGGGTGGATGTTAAAGATCACGAGGGCAGCGAACGGAGAGGTGGTCTTTAAGCTGAGCGGTCGAATGGGCGCAAAAGACATAGGCGAGGTGGAAACGCTGATCAGCGCAGAAGCGCACGCTGTCCGCATCGTCTTGGACTTGAAAGACCTAAGGCTGGTGGATCAAGACGTCGTCAGTTTTCTTAGGCGCTGCGAAGCGGACAGCATCCAGCTCAAGAATTGCTCGGCGTACATCCGCGAGTGGATCACGGGGGAACAGAACAAAGGGCCCAACAAATAGTGGGAGGAACGAACACGGCTTTGGGAAATGCAGTTCTTGCGGAAAATCAAAATGATGTCTAAGCCTGTCTCGCCGGGCAAACTTATGATGCGGACATTCCCACACGCGGGACAGCAGAATCTACTTGGTGCCCGATGTTCTGGGCTGTTGTAAGTAGGGAGGCCGTTTCTGACGCAGCCACGACCGAAAGCTCAGTCTAGAGTAGCGGATCATTCTGACCAGAAAAATCAAGGAGGAGAACGATGCAAACACTGGGAGCTGATTACTTCAGTGCCTATCACAATCTAAAAGTGACGCGCGACGCTGACGGTGTGCTGGTTGCTGAATTCCACAGCAACGGCGGGCCGTTCATTATGAGCGCGCCAGCCCACACGGAATTCGTCGATGCCTTCTACCGCATTGCGCAAGATCGAGCCAACAAGATCGTGATCCTGACGGGAGCAGGCGGGGAGTTCATTACTGATGTCGATTGGTCGTCTTTTGGCGACGTCACCGATCCCGGCGTTTGGAGCCAAGTTCATGATGAAGGCGCTCAGGTTTTGGAAAATATAGCCAACATACGCGTGCCGGTCATTGCGGCGATCGAGGGACGCGCGCATGTGCATTCAGACTACGCGCTACTTGCCAGTGTAATTGTGGCGGCCGATGGTGCGACCTTCCAGGATGTGGCCCACTTCGCCGCGGGCATTGCGCCCGGCGACGGAATCTTTACCACCTGGAGTTATCGCGCTGGCGCAGGACGAGCGGAGGCGTTCCTGCTGAACCCACAGCCGCTGGCGGCGCGCACCGCACACGAATGGGGGGTGGTTGCCGAAGTTGTACCAAAAGGAACAGCGCTCAGCAGGGCACGGGAATTGGCCGAGTTGTACTTGAAGGCTCCGGAAGTGACGCGCCGCAACACGCGCGTTCACTTCATTCAACCGCTAAAGGAGCGGATTGTGCGAGAAGTCGGATACGGACTGTCGCTCGAAGGAGCTTCAGCGGCCGATCTCATGAAATCGATGCAAGCCAAGAGTGAAGCTGTCGCTCGGAAAGGACAATCCGCATGAAGTGCCTGAAGAACACTTCATCTGCCCGGGTGAGACGAAGCCGGAGGAGTTGAATCTCCTAATTCTGGGCGGCGGCACGGCAGGAACAATCTCTGCCTGGACCTTTGCTCAGCGCGGGCAGCGCGTCGCAGTCATCGAACGCAAATACATCGGCGGGTCGTGCCCGAACATCGCCTGCTTGCCAAGCAAAACGTCATTCACAACGCGAAGGTTGCTTCGTACCTTCGCAGAAGCGAAGAGTTCGGCATCGCCAAAAGAGATGTCGGGTAATGATTCACACATTCAAACAAAGGAGAAATAGCATGGCTCAACAATCATCGGGCGGAGGCCGCCCCAAACTGAGTGAAAAGGGACTCTTGACTCCTGACAATTGCGTTGTGGCGTTGATCGACCATCAGCCACAAATGCTATTCGGAGTCAGCAATTCCGACCGCCAGGGGATTATCAATAACGTGATCGCACTCGCTAAGGCCACAAGAGTATTCGAACTGCCGGTTGTACTCTCGACTGTCGAAACGAAGTCTTTCAGCGGAAATATGTGGCCGCAGCTCCGGGCGGTCTTTCCCGGCCAGGAACCCATCGAGCGGTCGTCGATGAACTCCTGGGATGACAAGAACTTCGTGACAGCGATCGAAAAAACCGGCCGCAAGAAAATCGTGCTGGCTGGACTGTGGACGGAAACCTGCGTAGCTCTCCCGACGGTACAGGCGATACACGACGGCTACGAAGTCTACGTCGTCGAGGATTGCTGCGGTGACGTAAGCCAGTTGGC